>VGYV01000395.1 GCA_016872855.1 Planctomycetota bacterium | reverse complement strand
CGGGCATCCACATCCTGGCTCTTGTGAAGGTGGGTGTGGACGTTGATGATTCGGGTGCGAGACATGCGAACCTACGGGGGCGCAGATGGTTGCTGCTTGGCACCGCTTGGTGGAGGCGGCGTCATAACAGGTACCACTTGCAGGCTCTTGATGAACGCACGCCCAAGATGGTTCTCTATGATCTTGACCGCCGGCGTTCCATCGAACGTGTGTGTCGTTGCATGGAAGACGGAGAGGAACAGGTCCTGGGCGGTCTGATCGGCCTCGAGGTGCAGAATCTTGAGTCCCCGCTGTTCAAGCTCGGTCCTCGGAATATGTCGGCGGTGGCTCCTGAATTGGCCATGAGCAGCGAGCCACGTCGCAATCCGTGCGGCCCGAGCCTTGCCATCCGAGTCGCCCTTGAACATGTGCGTTGCGAGCCAGTTCTCCGCGATCTGTTTGCACAGCTCGGTCGCATGCTCGCACTGCACCAGCATGTCCGGCCCATACTGGTCGAGCATGGGCACCCAGGCTCCCAGCTTCGACGGGTCGGCACACTCCCGTTGGGCGCGGCCGAACTGCTCCAGAATCGCTTGGGCAGGAACCATGCGCGGCCCAAGGCGCGTCGCCAGCACGAATTGCGGGTCTATCGGCCCAAGGAAAGAGTGCTTCCCGAGCACGATCTCATCGGCTGCACACGCGATCATCGTGGCCGCCGACATTGCCAGCGAGGGGACGATGACCCGGATGTGGTCGAACTTGGACCTGAGGTAGAGGACCAGCGCCTCAGCCGCCTCGACGGAGCCCCCGGGGCTGTGAAGGATGAGGTCGAGGTTCGGCCCGCTCAATCCGTGGATCACCTCCATGGTGCCCTGGACGTCCTCATCCACGATGCTCACCAGGTCCGGTGACACGTTGGGTCCGGGCTGTGTCCACTTCGACGCGTACAGGATGACATCGCGCTCAACATGCGCGGCGACGGCTGCCAGGTACTTGCGCCTGACGGCATCGAAGTCGGGAATCCCGTTCTCCGTCCGGGTGCGGTCGAGTTCCCTCAGAATCTCGCCCCAGGTAGGCACGGCCTGCCCTCGCCAAGCTGCTATAGGATGTGTTGGGAGCTGTTGGAAGCTGAGATGATCTGTCTCGGCGCCGTTGCCGCGCGGAAGCTCTCTGCAGCCGCAGTGTACGGCTGGCAGTGCTTGTAGACTTCCATGACTTCACGCACGCCTGGCCGCTGAAACGCGCGACGCAGCAACGCGGCGGCTTCGCGCGACCGGCTACCATCCTTCGCCTTCGAAGTGCGCCCGGTCTTCATTGCTGTGGGCCCCCCTGGCTCGCGCGCCTCCGGGCCATCTCCCTCCACCGCATGATAGTATACGCCTTCGCCAACCCCGGCGCAAGTGTACGGCCAACGCGTGGAAGGTGAGCCGCATCTTTCAGTCCGGCGACCTCCGCGGCCCCACGGTGGAGAGGTCAATGGGCTGGAAGCCGAGCTTGAGGGCGGGGGAGGCGGGCTTGAGGGCGAAATCGCCCTTTTCGGGGGCGACGAAGAGGGGGTCGGCGATGAGGCCGTGCACGTCGTAGCCAGCCTTCTGCCAGTCGGCAAAGCTCTTGCCCGCGAAGTCGAAGGGCTTGCCCGCCGCGTTCCAATAGAGGTTGTGGTCGAAGATGAACTTGCCGTTCTTCCAGCTCCCGTGCATCAGCGGCCCCTCGGTCCAGTAGACGATGTTGCGCTCGAAGGTGAAGGAGATGTGGTCCTCGTCGCGGGTGCGCTGGAGTTGGCCGACCTTGGCGAAGGCGAAGACGTTGTTGCGGACGATGTTCTCGCGGCCGTAGTGTTGGTGGAAGCCGCCGGTCTTGCAGCGGTAGCAGACGTTGTTCTCGAGGAGCATGCCGCTGCTCCCCTCGTCGGTGTAGAGGCCCCAGCCGCCGTAGGAGTAGCTCTGGACGTCGTGGATGAGGTTGTGGGTGAGGCGGGTGCCTGGGCTGACGCCGAGGGAGTAGATGCCGCCCATGTCGGAGAGGACGCCCTGGCCGAGGTTGTGGATGTGGTTGAACTCGATGGCGTTGCGGACGGCCTTGCTTGGGGCATAGCCCCAGGTCCAGCCGACGGAGATGCCGGTGTAGAAGAGGTCGCAGATGTGGTTGTGTGAGACCGTGTTGTCGGCGCTGTGGCCGATCCAGACGCCCACAGCGCTGGGGAACATGCGGCCGCCCTCGGTGATGACGTTGTCGGTGACGGTGGAGTAGTGGGTGTCGTGTCCGAGCTTGATGCCGCCGGCGCCGAGGTCCCAGATGTCGTTGCCAACGATCTCGTTGCCCTTGCAGCCTTTGACCAGTTCGATGCCGTAGCCGCCAACGTGCTCGACCGTGCAGGTGCGGATGGCGCACTCCTCGGCCCCCTGAAGCCAGAGAGTGCCGGGGGCGCTGGTGATGGCCTGGCCGTCGCCCGCCTTGTCGGGCGGGAGCGTCCACTCCGTGTGGGCGAAGGTGAGGCCCTCGAAGCGGACGTGGGCGACCCGCAGCCCGGCGTCCGCGTCGCCGGCAAGGCGGAGAAGCTGGACGAGGCGCGGGGCGACGATTTCGGTCTTGCCCAACTTCTCGCCGTCGAGGGGCAGGTAGGTCAAGACGCCTGTCTTGCGGTCGAGATACCACTGGCCGGGGGCGTCGAGCGCCTCGGCGACGTTCTCCACGTAGTAGCGGCCGCCCGGGGCGCCAGCCTCCGCTGCCAGCTTGAAGACGCTCTTGCGCGTGAACGTCACCACGCCCTCCTTGTCGTCCACGCTGGCGATGGGGAGGCGTGATTCGGCCCAGAGGTGGAGGGCGATGATCTCCACATCGCCCAGGCTCGCCCACGACGCCTTGAGATTGCCTGGGGCGAACTTCATCGTCGTCTGCCCCTGGTTCCAGTTCACCTTGCCGTCCTCGCCCAGGAAGCCTGCGAAATGGTAGAGGCCCTCCCTGGGCAGGCGGGTGCGGGAACGGCGCTGGCCGCCGACGAAGAGCTGGCGGAAGTACCACTTGCCCTCCTTCACCTCGGGCAGTTCGGCCTGCCAGGCGCGCTGGCCGTTGAGCTTGGTCTCCTTCCAGCCTGTGATTGCCGTGCCACCGCTGAGGACCGGCTGCTCCTTGCCGTATGCCTGCCACGTGACCGGGCACTCGACTGTGCCGGAGTCCTCGGGCGTGAGGACGAGTGGCTCGGCGAGGCGATAGGTGCCGCCGCGGAGGGAGACGACGACGGGCTTCTTGAGGCCGCCCTCGCCCTTCTTCAGCTCGCGGATAGCATCGCGGGCGCGGGCGAGGGTGGCAAACGGCCCGCCCTTGCCGCCGAGGAGCGACCGGTTCGGGCTGCGTCCCGACCACTGGTCGTTCCCGTTGGTCGAGACGTAGAGGCGGACGGGCCGCGGGCTGCCCGCCCGCGCCGCCGCCGCCCCAACGATGAGCACGAGGCCGCAGAGAGCGAGAGTGTGGGACATGGGGATTTCTCCAGAGAGAGCACGAAGGGGTTGAGGCGGCCCGAAAGGCGTGATCGGACGGATCAGACGGATCAGTCGGATCGGACCGATCGTGGCGCCGGCCCTGCGGCTACACCGCCCCCGCGCGCTTCGGCTGGCCGGCGCGGGCCGAGGCATTGGCGGCGAGCGAGACGGCCAGACTCCTCACCGCGTCCTCGTAGGGCGTCAGGATGCCCGAGCGGTCGCCCGTCCGCACCGCCTCGATGAACACCTTGTCAATGGACCTGTTGAGGGCCGCGTCCACCTGGAATGCCTCGCAGGCGGGTGTGATGGCGGGCGCGGCGGCGTTCCACGCGATGCGGTAGCGGTCGAAGAAGATGTCCACCACGTTGCCGTCCCAGCCCTCGAAGGCCCAGCAGGTGGTGAGCGCCCCGAGAGCGCCGCTGGCGAACTTGATGGCCAGGACATTGTGGTCGGGGCAGTCAATCGCCTTGAGCGTGCGGTTGGCCTGGAGGCAGTAGACCTCGATGATCTCGCCGCAGAGGAAGCGCATCATGTCGATGGTGTGGGTGGCCTGCTCGACGACCTGGCCACCCGATTTCGCCCACTGCTGGAGCCAGGAGTTGCCCCGGCCCGAGGGGCACCAATAGCGGCCGACGGCCATCCCGACCGTCCTGTCGGCCAGGAACGCCTTGGTGGCTTGCGCGGCGGCGGTGTAGCGGAGCTGGTAGCCCACGCACGTGAGGGTGTTGGATTCGCGGACGCGGCTGGCGATGCGCTGGGCCAGCTCCAGGGTGAGCGCCACGGGCTTCTCCACGAAGAAGGGCAGGCCGCAGTCCAACACATCCAGCTCGATCTCCCCGTGGGCGCACGGCGGCACGGAGATGTAGACGGCGTCGAGCCCGCCGGCGTCGAGCATCGCCTTGTGGCTGGAGAATGCCTGAGCGGCGAACTGCTCGGCGGCCTTCGCGGCAGCTTCCCCGCTCACGTCGCACACGCCCACGATGCGCGCCGCGGGGTCCTGCGCCACCTGGCGCATGTGCCCCTGCGCGTTCCCGCCGCAGCCGACGAAGCCCACCCGAACCTGGTCTGCCATGATGCTTCCCCCGCCTCCCGGCGTCCCGTGCCCGCGCGATCGGACAGCAGATTACACCGCATCCGAGGCCGTGTCAAACCCTGCACCGATTCAGGCGTAAGGAGCCCAACCGCGAGGCCTCGTGTGTCCTGCCCCCACCGACCTTGCGTCGGTGGAGCAAGGGATTGGACGCTACCTGCGGCGGCCCCCCCTTCCCCCCTCTCCCACCCGCCCGCAAGCGGGCGGGTGGGAGAGGGGGGAAGGGGTGTGGCCCTGTGCTAGCTGTCAATCCTTCGCCCCACCGACGCAAGGTCGGTGGGGGCGGGAACACCACGCGGGAAGGCTCACGTTTGAGTCGCTGGAAGCTCTGCGGCGGCCCGGAATGCGGCGAGGGCCTGGCGGAGGAAGTCGGGGGTGATGGGGCCGAGGGGCGAGGGGGTGTCGAGGATGCGGCGGGGGATGCGGAGGGCGTCGGGGGAGAAGCCCTCACGCTTCTTGAAGGCGTGCTTGGCGCGAAGGACGTCCGCGCCCAGGCACTTCAGCTCGTCCTCAGAGAGGGCGAAGCCGGCGCTGGCCAGAGCCTTCGCCACAACGGGGGGGTGGTAGATGTTGCGTGCGAAGAAACAGATGACGAGGCTGGAGAGGACCTGCCGCCAGCGCTCTTCCTTGAGGAGCGCCTCGGCCACGGCCTGCGGGGTCGGCAGGTCGCCCGCCTTGACAGCTTTCTGGTCAATGCTGTAGCCGGCGCTGTCGAGGTGGCTGTGGCGGGCGCCGGTGAGGAAGCCCAGGTGGGCGGCGGGGCCGGTGTGGTAGCCGGGCATCTCAAGGCCGCCGAAGGCGAGGGCGAAGTCGCCGCCGCCATATTTCCCAGCCGCGTGCTCGACGCCGCGGGCCAGGGCGCGATAGAAGTCGTTGGGCTGGACGATGAGCAGCTCGACGGCGCGGATGTAGGCGCGGTAGTCGCCCCAGCGGAGCGTGAGGCCCGCCGCGTCATCGGGCTTCACGAGGCCCCGCTCCATCGCCTCGGTGGCCCAGGCGAGGGCGACGCCCGTGCTCATGGCGTCGAGGCCGACCACCTCGATGGCGTCAATGAGCCGCAGCAGGCCCTTCGGGTCGCTGCCGCCCAGCATGGTGCCGAGGGCGTAGATGAGTTCATAGTCGTAGCCGATCATCGAGGTTTTGTAGAAGAATGCCTCGTGCTCGGACGGCTCGCGGAGTGCGGCCAGATGGATGCAGCCGACGGGGCAGTGGGCGCAGGCGAGGCGGCGGCCGAGGAAGTCCTCGGCCATCTTCTCGCCCGAAAGGGCCTCTGCCCCCTCGAAGCTCGCCTGCTGGAGGTTCCGCGTGGGCAGGCCCTTGAGCATGTTCAGCGGCAGCACGTTCTCGGGCGTGCCCAGGTCGTGGTACTTCTGCATCAGGTGCGAGGTGACGGCGGCCTCGTGTATCTCCTTGTAGGTCTCGCGGTAGGCCTTCGGGTCGGCGACGGGGAGGGAGTGGTGGCCGGCGATGACGAGGGCTTTGAGCTTCTTGGCGCCGAAGACGGCGCCGAGGCCCAGCCGCCCGAAGTGGCGATAGGTCTCAGTCGTCACGCAGGCATAGGGCACCCGGCGCTCGCCTGCCCGCCCGATGCGCAGGATGGAGCGAAAGCCGGCCCCCGGCTCCCTCTGGCGGATGACGCGGGCGACCGTGGCGCTGTTGCGCACGCCCCACAGGCTGGACGCATCGCGGAAGTGCACCCGCTCGCCGTGGATGGCGACGTAGACGGGCGACTCGCTGGCGCCGCGGAAGACGACGGCGCCGTAGCCGGCCAGCCGCAGGGCCACGGCGCTGCGGCCCCCCGCGTGGCTCTCGCCCAGGTTGCCGGTGAGGGGCGACTTGAACATCGCGACAGTCTTGGATGCCAGTGGGAAGAGCCCGGTGAGCGGCCCAACGGCGAGGACGATGGGGTTGTCGGGGCCGACGGGATCGGCGCCCTGGGGGCACTCCTCGTCCAGGAGCCGAATCGCCACGCCGGCGCCGCCGAGGGCCTTCTCGAACAGCTCGGGGCGCCGCTCCACGCGCGCCTCGCGCTTCGACAGGTCAACGTAGAGCACCCGTGAGAGCGGGTCGTCACGAAGCATGCTCCGGTTGCTCCTATCGTCCTCGTCCCTCGTCCTCGTCCTTCGTCCTCGATGCCCCGGTCCACGCAGGAAGAGTCGAGAACGAGGACGAGGGACGAGGACGAGGACGATTCCTGGTGCCTATCCGCTCTTCTCCAGCTCCAGCACCCCATGCGGGCACCAGCTTGCGCAGTAGCCGCAGTAGAGGCAGATGACGGGTTTGCCCGCCTCGTCGTCCCAGAAGGCGGCGCCGAAGGGGCAGGCGGCCACGCAATTCCCGCAGCCGAGACATTTCTCCGCGAGGAGTTTTACACCCCCGCCGCCCTCGCGGCGTTCGAGGGCGTTCGCTGGGCACACCTTGGCGCACTGCGGGTCCGGGCAGGCGCGGCAGACGATGACCACAAAGCCGCGCTCGATCCCGCCGTCGGAGCGGACGTGGATGCGGGCGTTGGCCAGCCCGCCCCCGCCCGCGCGGCGCACGCACGCGAACATGCACACCTGGCAGCCCACGCAGCGCTCGCCATCCGCAACGGCCAGACGGGTTCTCATGAAGGGATCATCCTCACGGCAAGCGAAGACTGCCTGAAGGCAGGACTCCAAACGGGCACGCGGCTGTGTTTGGAGTCCTGCCTTCAGGCAGTCTTGGGCTCATCGCCGATGCCTACTCGGGGGGCGGCTCCTTGATGTCGCCGATGTTGATCCCGTACTTCTTCACACGGTGCCACAGGCTGCGCTCGGTGACGCGGAGGAGGCCGGCGGCGCGCTTCTGGACGCCGCCGGTGCGCTTTAGGGTATCCTCGATGAGCTGGCGCTCGATGCCTGCCAGCAGGTCGTCGAGGGAGCCGCCGGAGGGGATCGCCGGCTTGTCAGGCACGCGCGGCTTGTAGGCCGCGATCTGCGGGGGCAGGCACGAGGCATCCATCGGGTCGCTCTGGGCGCGCAACACGGACTGCTGCACGGCGTGGTCGAGTTCGCGGACGTTGCCCGGCCAGTCGTAGTCGAGGAGGAGCTGGAGCGCATCGGGGGTGAAGCCGCTGATGCGCTTGTGGTAGGTTCGCGCGTGCCGGCGGACGAAGTGCTCGACGAGTAGCGACACGTCCTCCCTGCGCTCGCGGAGGGGCGGGAGGTAGATGGGGAAGACGTTGAGGCGGTAGTAGAGGTCCTGGCGGAATGTGCCGGCCTCGACCTCCTTCTCGAGGTCGCGGTTCGTGGCCACGATGATGCGGACGTCGAGGCGAATGGTCTCGGTGCCGCCCAGGTGCTCGCACTCGTGGTGCTCGATGACGCGGAGGAGCTTGGATTGGGTGGAGAGCGACAGGTCGCCGCTCTCGTCGAG
>VGYV01000394.1 GCA_016872855.1 Planctomycetota bacterium | reverse complement strand
CAATGACCCCGCCCTCCGCGAGGGCGCCTGGCGACGGCTGCGGCCCGACGAGGTCCGCCGCCTTCAGGCCGCGGCGGGGCAATAGGCCGGTGTCACATCTTCATTTCGCACATGGCGGCTATGTGCCAAATGAAGATGTGACACCGTGACACCAATGAGGAGCCAACGGAGATGAAGCGATTGCTCGGCTGGTCCGTCGGCCTGCTGCTCGGCGCTCTGCTCCTGATGCTCGGCGTCCGCGCCCAGGAGCGCGAGCCGGGCGACGAGCCGCGCGCGCCCAGGAAGGCCCCGTCCGGCGAGAGGCCGGGGAACAAGCCCACCTCGCCCAAGACGGCTCCGAAGGCCGCGCCCAAGGCGGCCCCCGCGCCGGCCCCCAAAGCCGCGCCCAAGGCAGCCCCCAAGGCACGCCCCAAGGGCGCCCCCAAGGGCAAGGCCGGCGAGGAAGGCGAGGGCGAAGAGGAAGAGGTCGAGGGCGCACAGCTCCTCCCCGACACCGACGCCGTGGTCCTCCGTGATGGCACCCGCATCAACGGCACGATCCTGGCCGCTGGGCAGGCCGCCGTCACCATAATGACCTACGAGGGCGAGAAGACCATCCCCCGCGAGAAGATCGAGCGGGTGATCCAGAACGCCGACGCCGGCCTGCCGCGGAAGTTCGCCGCCGAGAAGGACGAAGCCGTCGGCCACAAGTTTCTGAGAGACATGGAAGGCGCGTTCCCGCCGCCGCCCAAGCCGCCCGAGCCGCCGAGAGGCCCGGACATCGTGCCCATCGAGGCCCCCGCCCCTGCCGCGAAGGCCGCCGAGCCGGTGGAGCCGCCGGCCGGGCCGCCCGTTGCCCCGCCGCCCGCCAAGGCCGTCGCGCCCATCGTCCCTCCTGTGAAGGCGGTCCCAGCCGTGGGCCCTCCTGTGAAGGAAGTTGCGCCCGTGGCCCCTCCTGCGAAGGCGGTCGCGCCCGTGGCCCCGCCCGCGAAGGTTGCTCAGCCCGCCGCCCCGCCCCCCAAGGGTGCGCTGCCGCCCATCACGTTCCCTAAGACCCAGGCGGAGCTCCACGTCCTGATCGAGAAGCTGCGGGCCGACGGCACGCTCAACGACTACCTGGCCGACCCGAAGTTCCGCGATGGCTTCCGCGCCGCCGTCCGCGAAGCCTTCAAGAACGAGGCCCCGAAGAAAGAGGAGTAGCGGCCGCGGACGGTCTGATGCGCCCATGAACCCACAAAGAGGAGAATCCAATGGCAGCAGCTGCTGCTGTGGCGGCCGCTGCGGCGGCCGCGGCTGCGGCTGCGAGGGCAGCCGCTGAGGCCAGACACGCCGCCGAAGCCGCGGGGCGCGCCGCGGACGCCGCCAGAGGGGCCGCCAAGGCGGCTACTGAAGCCGCTGCGGCAGCAGGAGAGCGCAACACGTTCCGCCGCGTTCGCCCACCGGCGTTCTCCTGGGCAGGCGCGCTGAAGGACCTGAAGGGTCGGTACACCTCTGTCCAGCTCCAGCACGAGATCTCGAGGGCCAGGAGGCGAGCCCCATGAGGCTTCTGCTCGACACGAGCATCTTCCTGGAAATCCTCCTCGAGCAGCGGGACGCGCAGAAAGCGCGCGAGCTTCTCACGCGTGTAAGTGAGCACTCCTTCTTTGTGACCGACTTCAGCGTCCACTCGATCGGCCTGAAGCTGATCGAGCGCAAGAAACACGACGACTTCCGCCGCTTCGTCAAGGAAGTGCTCCTGGACCAAGTGGCCATCATGCTTCAGTTGGACCACGCAGCCCTCAAAGGCGTTGCTGACCGCTCGCAGCGACTGAGACTCGACTTCGACGACGCGTACCAGTACACGGCTGCAGAGCAGGAAGGCCTGACCATCGTGAGCTACGATCGGGACTTCGACCGAACACCGAGGCGCCGGAAGACGCCCGGGGAGATTCTCGTAGCCTCGGGCTGACGTGCCCCTTCGTCGGCATGGCCTGTAGGCGGGCGTCCCTGGCCCGCGAGGAGCCACGCGGGGCAGAGACGCCCCGCCTACAGGGGAGGACCCTGACCAGAGCTCGGTGCCAATTGACACGGCCGGCTTCGCTTTGCCTTCTGCTTGCCGCCCATGCTCCTCATCGCCGGCGACAAGGACATGGCGGCCCGTTCCGAAGAGAATCGCCGAGTGCGTGATGCGCTGGCCAAGGCGGGCTGCGCCGCCGCGCGCTTCGAGGAGTTCCCCGACCGCGACCACGGCACCATCAGGAGCCGCATGGCCGAGGATCGGGACCCAGTGCGGGCGGCATTGGTGGCATTCATCACGGGGAACACGAGGAAACCGCGACCAACATGCGCCGTGCCACGAAGGAGCGGAGAGCCAAGGCCTGACACCAAGGGGATGCCATGGCAGAGAAGAGCACATGGGAAGCGTTCTTTGACGCGCACGCGCCGGTCTACGAGGAGAGCCGCCTTGTCGTCATCTGCTTACGCGGAGGTCCGGCCGCGACCTCTCCAGGTCGGCGATGCCTGCGCCCGTCACCCTCGTGCCCCAGAGGTTCAGCGTCCGCAATGCCTTCATCTCCTTCAGGTGGGCCACGCCGGCATTCGTAACCCGCGTGCCCTCGAGGTCGAGCGCCCGCAACGCCGTCAACTGCTTCAGGTGGGCCAGGCCGGCATCGGTCACCCTCGTGCCCTCGAGGCCCAGCGCGTGCAACGCCGCCAGCTCCTTCAGGTGGGCCAGGCCGGCGTCCGTCACCTGTGTGCCGCTGAGGCCAAGCCTCCGCAGGCTCTTCAACTCCCGCAGGTGGGCCAGGCCGGCATCGGTCACCTGCGTGCCGTCAAGGTCCAAGGTCCGGAGTGCTTTCAACTCCCCCAGGTGAGCCAGGCCGGCATCCGTCACGCGCTGCCACCTGAGGGCGAGCGTCTGCAACGCCCTCAAGTCCTTCAGGCGGGCCAGGCCGGCATCCGTCACGTGCGTGTGCACGAGGCTAAGCTGCTGTAGCTCTGTCAGCCCCTTCAGGTGAGCCAGGCCGGCGTCCGTCACCTGTGTGCCGCTCAGGTCAAGCGACCGCAGGCCCTTCGCCTCCCGCAGGCGAGCCAGATCGCTGTCCGAGGCAATCGAGGAGAGGCGCAACCCGGGGACGCTTTGCTCGTCGAGCACCCTGGCCACGGCCGCCATGTCGGGCCAGCCCAACGGCTCGACCCACCACATGCGGCAGGGAGGGATGTCCAGGGAGTAGTCTCTGGGCGTCTCGCCAAGCTCCTTGGGGGGCTCGTCCTCGGCGACCTCCGCCCACACGCGGAACGGGAGCCTGGAGTTGAACCGGCGGCGCGGCAGCTCCACGCTCGCGGCCTCCTCCAACTCCACGAGACCGCGCTGCGAGTGGCCCGGAGCCTCAGGCCCGCTGCCCCTGCCCAGCAGGAGTGCCGCTGCAAGAGCGGCAACGGCCACGGAGGCCACGATGGCCGCCAGCACGGGGCCTCGCCTCGAACGTCGAGGACGGACCCCCACCCGCGGGGCACTGCCGGTGGGCCCGACACGCGCCACGGGAGGCGGGCGGTGCGCCTCTGGAGCTGCCGTCGGAGGGGGCGGCGGCTGCGCCGGCGGCGCCACGGCCGGACTGGCCACAGGCCCGGGCGTCGGGGGCGCTGTGACGTGGAACCCAAAGACCACCTGCCCCAATCGCACAGTATCCCCGTCTGCCAGGCGGTGAGTCGTGACCCGTTGCCCGTTGACCAGAGTGCCGTTCCGGCTGCCGAGGTCTGTAAGCGTGCACGACCGGTCCTGGGCCACTTCCAGCCTGCACTGGAGCCGCGAGACACTGACATCGTTGATGTGGATCTCCGCCTCCCGCGACCGCCCGATGCGATACGCCTTGCCGGGCTCAAGGGCGAGTTCCCTCTTGGCGAGAGGCCCTGACCGAAACTGGATGGCGACACGCATGCCACTCCATCCAACAGGAACCAGCCCAACCGGGCATCCAGATGGCGCACGCGATCGTAGTGGGCACGTTGCTCCCTGTCAAGGCGCTGCGGGCGGGAGACGCCACCGCGCGGCGGACGCGGCCAGTGGCTTGCCGCGTTTCCCTTTGGCTGCGGATTTGGTAGAATGGGCGCGTGAGGAGGGAGGAGCACGCGTCCGATGACCCAGCTCGAGCTTGCCCGCGCGGGCAAGATGACCGATGAGGTGCAGCGGGCCGCCGAGGCCGAGGGTGTGGAGGCCGAACGCCTCCGCCAGCTCATCGCCGAGGGCAAGGCGGTCCTGCCCGCCAACGTCCACCGCGAGCGCCGGCGTCCGTGCGCTGTGGGCCAGGGGCTGCGGACGAAGGTCAACGCCAATATCGGCACCTCCGCCGACTATCCCGACCCCGCCAAGGAACTCGACAAGCTGGCCGCCGCCGAGCAGGCGGGCGCCGACACCGTGATGGACCTCAGCACGGGCGGCGACCTGGTGGCCATCCGCCAGGCCATCCTCGACCACGCCGCGGTACCCGTCGGGACCGTGCCCATCTACGACGCCGCCGTCCAGGCGGTCCGCGAGCACGGCGCCATCCGCGCGATGGCCGCTGACGCCATTCTAGGCACCGTCCGCGCCCACGCTGAGCAGGGGGTGGACTTCGTGACGGTGCACTGCGGGGTGACGCGGGCCGTGGTGGGGACGATGGAGGCTAGGGGCCGCCTGTGCGGGATGGTCTCGCGCGGCGGCACGTTCCTCGCCCACTGGATGCGCTTCCACGGCCAGGAGAACCCGCTCTTCGAGCGCTTCGACGAGGTGCTGGCCATCGCCCGCGAGCACGACGTGACGCTGAGCCTGGGCGACGGGATGCGGCCGGGGGCGATTGCGGACGCCTTCGACGCGGCGCAGGTCCACGAGCTGATGGTGCTGGCCGAGCTGGCCGAGCGCGCCCGGGCCGCGGGCGTCCAGGTGATGATCGAGGGGCCGGGCCACGTGCCGCTCCACCAGATCGAGGCCCAGGTGCGGCTCCAGAAGGAGCTGTGCAAGGGCGCGCCCTTCTACGTCCTGGGGCCGCTCGTGACCGACATCGCGCCCGGCTACGACCACATCACCTCGGCCATCGGCGGGGCGATTGCCGCCGCGGCGGGGGCGGACTTCCTGTGCTATGTGACGCCGGCCGAGCACCTGGGCCTGCCGAGCGCCGAGCAGGTGCGCCAGGGCGTGGTGGCGGCCCGCATCGCGGCCCACACGGCCGACATCGCGAAGGGCATCCCCGGCGCGATGGAGCGCGACCGCGAGATGTCGGCCCGCCGGCGGCGGCGCGACTGGGCGGGCCAGCTCGAGCTGTGCCTCGACCCCCGCCTCGCCCGCGCGCTCCGCGACCAGGCCCGCCCCAGCGACGACGAGACCTGCTCGATGTGCGGCAAGTTCTGCGTCTTCAAGATCACCGACGAGGACGTGCCCCCGCAGCCCTCCGCCCAGGGGGAAGCCGATGGGAGCTGACAACGGCACGCCCCAGCACCCCGTGCCGCCACGCCGCCGCGGCCTCCTCGAGCAGACGGGCGCCGCCTTCTCCTCCCTTTGGTCGGCCGGCTGGAGCGGGCACCGCAACTTTCTGGAGCGGGTGGGCGGCGGCGCCCTGGCTCTCACCGAGGCGGTGGGCCACGATGCGCTGCTCTTCGCCCGTAGCGTCGGCGCCTGCGGCGGCGCGTTCCGCAAGGGGCGCGAAATCGTCCGCCAGATGTTCATCTGCGGCTTCATGAGCTTCCCGGTCGTCGTCCTCGTCGCCATCTTCGCCGGGGCGGTGCTGGCCCTCCAGGCGGGCCTCACGCTGCGGGAGAAGGCGCCCGGCCTCGAAGCCCAGATCGGCGCCATCGTCGCCGCCTCCATGACCCGCGAGATGGGGCCGATCATGTGCGCACTCATCCTCGCCGGCCGCGTCGGCTCCGCCATGGCCGCCGAACTCGGCACCATGCGCGTCTCCGAAGAAATAGATGCCCTCCACGCGATGTCCATCGACCCCGTCCGCTTCCTCGTCATGCCCCGCGTGGTGGCCATGTTCGTGATGGCGCCCGTGCTGACGATCTTCGCCGACTACATTGGCGTGTGGGGCGGCGCGGTCGTGGCCTACGAGCAGGTGGGCGTGAGCTACGCGGCCTACTTCGCCGCGGCCGAGAACGCCCTGGTGCTGGTGGACCTCAACAGCAGCGTGATCAAGGCGATGGTGTTTGGCACCCTCATCGCAGTCGTCGGCTGCGGCCGCGGCCTGCGCGCCGCCTCCAGCGCCGAGGGCGTGGGCAAGGCCACAAAGGACTCCGTCGTCGCCTCCTTCATCCTCATCATCATCTTCAACTACCTCATCTCCAGCATCGTCAGGCAGTTCTACTAGAAGGAGTGGAGGAATGGATGGGTGGATGAATGGATGGTTGTCAGACCGCCTGACTCTTTCATTCATCCATTCATCCACTCATCCATTCATCCCCCTTGGGACAGAGAGATGATCGATCTCATCGACGTCTACAAGGCATTTGGCCCCAAGCAGGTGCTCAACGGCTTCGACCTGCACGTCGAGCGGGGCGAGACCTTCGTCATCATCGGCCGCAACGGCATCGGCAAAACCGTCACCTTCAAGCACATCATGGGCCTGATGAAGCCCGACCGCGGCCAGGTGATCGTCGAGGGGCAGGACATCACGCGGCTCAACGGCCGCGACCTCATCGCCGTCCGCGACAAGTTCGGCATGGTCTTCCAGGGCTGCGCCCTCCTCAACTGGCTCACCGTGGCCGAGAACGTCGCCCTCCCCCTTCGCGAGCGCACCCGCCTCTCGAAGCGCGAGATACAGAGGAAGGTGGACGAGAAGCTGGGGTTGATGGGCCTCCAGAGCGCCGGCCACCTCTACCCCGCCGAGTGCAGCGGCGGGATGAAGAAGCGCGCCGCCGTCGCCAGGGCAATCGTCCGCGACCCCGAGATCATCCTCTACGACGAGCCGACGGCTGGCCTCGACCCCATCATGGCCAGCGTGGTGAACGACCTGATCATCGAGCTGCGGCAGAAGCTCCGGATCACCGCGATGGTCGTCACCCACGACATGGCCAGCGCCTACCGCGTGGCCGACCGCATCGGCATGCTCTCGGGCGGCAAGCTCATCGAGATTGGCACCCCCGACCAGATACGCACCTCCCAGAACCCCATCGTCCGCCAGTTCATCGAAGGCCGCGTCGCCGAGCCCTCGGCTTCGCTCGGGCCAGGCCCCGCCGTCGCCGAGCGACCGACCTGAGACTCCCGCGCTCCCCTTCGAGCCCTACGGTCAATGCCGGGGCGTCCTGTCCACCAGCGCGGCCCTGGGGGCTGCCTCGAGCGGATTCTGGGCAGGTGCGCCCTCCGATTCCCCCTACAGGTTGTGTCGCGAGAATGGCCGCCCACAACATGTGCTTGCTACCCCATGCTCCCCATGCTCCCCGGCCCCGGGGGAGGGGGGCGCTGGGGTGCTCGGGCACCCGCAGGTCCGCTGAGGCCGCCAGGGTCTCACCCCGAAGCCCGGTGATGAGTATGGCTTCCGGTTTTGGCGGATCCCTCGTGCCTCTTCAATCGTCCTCGTCCTCGACTCTTGGTTGAGCAAGTCAACAGGATCGAGGTCGACCACCGAACCGATGCACTCGCCAAGATCAGGAGTCATGCTCCCCGGTGGTTCCCCGCTTTACAGCCGCCGCGCCTAGGGCTATAATCCCAGAGAGCTATTGCCCAGGCTTCACCGCGAGCAGCCGAGGAGAGAGAGCACGGCGATGAGCGATGGGCACGAAACAAACCGTTGGCACCCGTTCGAGGCCGCCCTTGCGGTAGAGTGCGAGAACGGCCTGTGGCGGGCCAAGGCGATGCCCTACTACGGCCGGCCCATGAAGCCCATGAGGCCGCTTGGCGGCAAGCTGGGTCTGCCCAAGTACAGCCCCCCACAAACAGGGGGACAAAATCGCAGTCCCGAAGGGACAACAGTCGGTGGCCGGCGGCTTCAGCCGCCGGACCGGGGCGCACCCAACACCCAGTCCCGAAGGGACGGCAGACCCCGCGGCGAGGCGGCCCGGCAC
>VGYV01000393.1 GCA_016872855.1 Planctomycetota bacterium | reverse complement strand
CGAGCCAGTCGTAGCCCAGGGCGACCGCAGGGAGCCCTGGGATCGGGCGTCCCCCCCCATCCAAGCCCCCGAAGGGGGCGTTTCACGCCCATTGAACCGCCCCGCTTCGGGGGCTCTACGCTGGGGGAGCCTTCTCCCAGGGCTCCCTTCGGTCGCCCTGGGCTACGGCTCAAACGCCCCCATTCGGGGGCTAAACCCCAGCCCCCAGAAGATGTGGGTGAAGATCAGGGCTTCGCCCTGGGCTGTCCTATCTCGCCCCGTCGGGGCTCAGGTCAAGCGAGAGACCACAGGGCTGGCATTGCATCGGGAACGGGTCGGACCGATGCAGGGAGTCTGTCGTAGCATTCCCAGAAGGATGGGTTGGCAAAGTGCCTCATAGCTCCTTGCAGCGGCCCCTCCGGAAGTCGTCCAGTGCCCGCTCGGCCAGGGCATCGAGCTTGCCGGCGCGGACGTCTCGCTCGAGTTGCTCATCCCAGGCCGCCGCGTCGAACTCCGCGAACCAGGCGCGAAGCTCCGCGAGGTCGTCCGGGGCGAGGCGAGCTATCTCTCGCTCAATATCCAGAACCGATGCCATGACTCAATCCTTCCGGCCACGTGCCCCAACCTGCGAGCATTCTACTCCCGGCCACGACTGCGGTCAAGCGCAGGGGCCTATTGGGCATTCGGAGCGGCGAACTGGGAGCTTCTTTGGCGGCAGCCCAAGTGCGAGGGGCCCGCGCCACGTGGCCACGCCCCGATGCTAGCGGGTCGGCACGGGGTTGTCAAGGGCAAAACGGCCTTCATAGCGATGCCGGGGTGTTGAGGATGCGCGGAAGACTGGCTGAAGCCAGGACTCCAAACGCAGAGTCGCACGGGTTTGGAGTTCTGCCTTCTGGCAGTCTCTGCCTAACAGGGGCAGCGCCGATTGCGGCAGGGGGTGGGGCCACGGAGGCCGGCCTCCCCCATGAACCGGGGAGCATGGGGAGCATGGGGCAGCATGGCAGGGGTTGTGGTTGGCTTCCCGGGTGCCCCCAACCAGTGGTGTCTCCGGTCAGCCCTCGGTCGGGGCAGGGATCGGGCCGTCGAAGCCGGGCCGGACGAAGGCCCGGGCATTCGGGAAGGCGGCCTCGATGCGCTTGCGCAAGCGGCCAAGGTGGACGAGGATGCCCAGGATGGAGTCCGACGGGGTCGTCAGGTAGCGGCGGAGGGCGCCCCAGGCCTCAATCGAGCGGTGAATGCCGAGGAGCGACACCTTCGCCGAGCCGTCGCTGTCGCGCGGGAAGGGCTTGCCGTCGTCATCCAGAATATCCTGCCGGTCCTGCTGGTGGAGGGCGCGCTGGAGCTTGACCCAGATCTGGTGCTGATACCAGCCGATGACCTCGAGGGCGTCCTGGACCAGAGCCGCCTCCTCCTCGGGGTCCTGGCCGGGCAGTTCCATCAGGAAGGCGCGGTTGAGCTTCCTCTCCTCCTCCTCGAAGACCTCCTTGTTCTCCGCAAACCAGGCGTCCACCATCTTCACGTACTTCCAGGCGGCTCGCGAGGCGGGGTGATTCTTGGCCTCGCGGCGCTTGCGGCGCTCATCCTTCTCGAACTCCTTGATCTCCTCTGGCGACATTTCGAGGTCAATGCCGCGCTCGGCGGCGTCCTCGCGGATCATCTCGATGGTCTGGCGGAAGATGTCGTGGAGGCGGTCCCAGAATGCCTTGTTCTGGATGTCGCGGCTGGCGGGGTCGCGCTCGTCGTCCTCGCTGGTCATCGCGTGGTTCAGGCAGCGGGCCGTGAACTCGCACCGCTCGCACCAGCGGTCGCAGTAGTTGTAGATGCCCGAGATGAAGCGGGGGTCACCCGCCATGTCTTTGAGCTTCTTGAAGTCCAAGTGGGCAGCTCCGAAGGAATCCGTAATGCGTAATCCGTAATCCGTAACCAGACAAGAAGAAGAGCACGCTTCCGGTTCTTCTCTGGTTACGGATTACGAATTACGGATTACGGGCTGCATAGGGGGCAACGCATCCGGGGGCCGAAGGCGCCCCCAGACGCGGAGGGAACACATCGATTCCGGATCACATCTTGACCGGCCGCGAGTTGGCCTTGGCGCTCTTGACGGCGGCCTCGATGAACTTCATGTGCTTCACGCCGTCGTGGACGCAGGCGTAGCGGGTGCCGTCGCAGGAGAAGGGCTGGCCGTCCTCGTAGAGGCGAACGTCCTTCTCGAATTCGCGGTGGAGGCGGGCGAAGGCGTCGTGGAATGCCTCGACGTGGCCGCTGGGGATGGTGGTTTCCTTGAGGAGCGCCGCGGGCACTTCGCCCAGGATGTCGTCCTGCGCGGGCACGGCGGCACGCCAGTAGAGGCGCTCGACGCCGCTGGGCAGGCGAAGCGTGACCAGCTCGGCGTCCTCCTGCCGCCACACGAGGCTGCCCTTCTCGCAGTTGACCTCGATGCCGAGGTCGTTCTTGTGGCCGATGGCGATCTGGCTGGCGCGGATGAGGGCCTTGCCGCCGTTGGAGAGCGCGCAGTAGGTGGTGAAGTGGTCGTCGAGCTGGCGGCCCTTGAGGAAGGTCTCGACGATGCCACGGACGCTGACGACCTCGAGGCCCGTGACGAAGCGGAGCTGCATGAAGGCGTGGGTGCCGATGTCGCCGCCGCAGCAACTGGCGCCTGCGCGCTTCGGGTCGGTGCGCCAGGAAGCCTGCTGCTGGCCGGTGGTCTCGAGGCGGGTGGCGAGCCAGCCCTGGAGGTAATAGCTGTCCGCCCACCGCACGGCGCCGAGCTTGCCGCTCGTGATGATCCAGCGGCTGAACCAGGAGCTCCAGTGGCCGAGGTAGGTGTGGGCGATGCCGAAGGGGACCTTGTACTTCTCGA
This sequence comes from Planctomycetota bacterium, assembly GCA_016872855.1. GTDB lineage: Bacteria > Planctomycetota > PUPC01 > DSUN01 > DSUN01 > DSUN01. The sequence goes on along the minus strand of VGYV01000393.1, from coordinate 5,169 downwards.
CGGCGGCGGCGAGTTGCATGGCCTGCTTGGCGGTGATGGTGATCGGCTTCTCGCAGAAGACCGGGATGCCGGCCTTGATGAGCTTCATCGCGGGGTCGAAGTGCACGAAGTTGGGGGTGACGATCAGGGCGTAGTCAATCCGCTCGCCGAGGGGGAACTTCTTCTGCTCGTCAATCATCGCGTCGTAGCTGGGGTAGCCCGTGATGGGGTAGGGCCACTCGGCGGCGAACTTCATCGCCAGCTCGGGGTTCTCGTGGAGCGCGCCGCACACGACGCGGCGGGTGCCGTCGAAGTGAATCGCCTTCTGATGGGGATTCACGATGAACGCGCCGCCGCCCCCGCCAATCAGGCCTACGTTGAGCACTCGCTTCGCCATCGCTCGCTCCTTCCGCGAAGACACAGAGAATGGACGCCCACGCCTTGTTCCGCCGATTATACCGGCCGGCGGCCCTTTGTCAACCGCACAATGCCTCTCGGCCAACGCCCCACCCGACCGCCCCACTTGACTGGACATGCGGGCGGTGGTATGTTGCCTGTGTTGGGAGGGCTGCGCGGGGACCTTGAACGATGGCCCGATTGCGGCAAGTCGCAACCACGGACGGCACACGCCGGGCAACCGGTGACAGCCAGGAATCGGCGACGTCCTCAGCCTATCCTGCCCAGCACGTCTCGCCGGGAGGCGGGATCCCCGGGGTCGGCAGGATAGGGTTGGAGACGGCGACGATCCCCCCCCGCTCTCCGCTGCCCTTCACGGGGGTGGGGATGCGGAAGCGGGCGGCGTTCTACAGCCAGCTTGCGCGGATGATGCAGGCAGGGATCGGCGTGGGCCGGTGCCTGAACACGCTGGCCGGCCAGAGAGGCTCCCGCCGCCTCGCGCGCGCCGCGGCCGACATGGCGCGCCACGTGGAGGCAGGCAACCGCCTCGCCGAGGCCTTCGGGCGGCACCCGAACATCTTCCTGCCCAACGAGGTGCGGGTGATCGAGGGCGCGTCCCGTGCGGGACGCGAGCCCGACGCGATGCTGGCTATCGCGCGGCTGCTGGACCGCCTGGCGGCGGCGCGGAACAAGGTGCTCGTGGGGCTGATCTACCCCGTGCTCTGGATGTGGGCTGCCTTTCTCGGCATCCCGCTCCTCATCGCCTGGCTGTCGCCCCTTGCCGGCCCCGACGCGGTGTGGCGCGAGCTGTGGTGGCAGGCGCGGTTCTTCGCGCTCGTGGCGGCCGTGCTGTTCGCGGTCGTCGTCGCGTTCCGCTCGATCCCACGGTTCTCGGGGCTCAGGACCGGACTCCACGGGGCGGCGCTGTTCGTGCCGCTATTCGGGAAGACGTATCGGCGGCTGGCGCTGGCGCGCTTCGCCGACGCGTTCCACGGCCTCTACGTGGCCGGGGTGATGGCGCCCGAGGCGCTCGAGCGCGCGGCGGCCGCCTGCGGCAACGACTTCATCGCGGCCCGCATCCTCGGCACGGTGCCGATGGTGACGGAGGGGACCTCGGTGTCGGCCGCCCTCGCCCAGTCAGGCGTCATCCCCACGCTGGGCGTCAACATTGTCCAGACCGGCGAGATGTCGGGCAAGCTCGACGAGTCGCTCGTCAAGTTCGCCGAGTACCAGCACGAGGACCTCGAGATCGGCATCGAGCGCCTCGCGAAGATTCTCCCCATGGCCGCGGTCTTCCTCATGATCATCATCCTCGCCTACCGAGTGCTGGCGCAATGGGGAGCGCACATCAGCGGTGTGATGGACTTCTTCAACCAGTAGGCGGCCGCCGCTTGCCTTGCCGCACGCTCCTCTTCCTCGTCGGCCCCACGGCCAGCGGCAAGACCGCCGTCGGCATTGAGGTCGCGCTTCGCATCGGGGCCGAAGTGCTCTCCCTCGACTCGATGTCGCTCTACCGCGGGATGGACATCGGGACGGCCAAGCCGACGCCCGCCGAGCGGGCGCGGGTGCCGCACCACCTGGTTGACATCGCCGAGCCCCACGAGGCATTCAGCGCGGGCCGCTATCTCGAGGCGGCAGAGGCGGCGATTGGCGACATCGTGGGGCGCGGCAAGCGCCCCCTCTTCGTCGGCGGCACGGCGCTCTACCTCAAGGCGCTCACCGAGGGCCTCTTCCACGGGCCGTCGGCCGACTGGGCACTGCGCAACCGCTTGATCGCGGAGGCCGAGGAGCGTGGCGTGCCGGCCCTCCACGAGCGGCTGAGCGCCGTGGACCCCGCCGCAGCCGCACGCATCCACCCGAACGACCTGCGGCGAATCGTCCGCGCCCTGGAGGTCCACGAGGCCACCGGCCGCCCCATCTCGGAGCAGCAGACCCAGTGGGGCAAGGAAGCACAGCCGGGGCGGCTGTGCCACATTGTGGGCATTCGCCGCGAGCGGGCGGAGCTTCACGAGCGGATCAACCGCCGGGTGGACACCATGTTCGCGGCGGGGCTGGTGGACGAGGTGCGACGGCTGCTGGCCGACCCAAGGGGCATCAGCCATGCGGCGGGCCAATTCGTCGGCTACCGCGAGGTCATTGCCCATCTTCGAGGCGAGTTGTCCCTTGAGGAAGCCATCGAGAAGGTCAAGGCCCACACCCGCCAGTTCGCCAAGCGCCAGATGACCTGGTTCCGCAGTTTCCCCCAGATTCAGTGGGTGGACGCTGGCCTCGACAGCGCGGTTCTCGACCTCGCGGCCCAGGCGTGCCAGGCTTTCGGCCTGGCGGGGACTTGACTTCCGAGGAAGGATGTGTATGATTGTGTGTATGAGAACCAATATCGTACTTGACGATCAACTTGTAGAGCAAGCCATGCAGCTCACCGGGATTCGCACGAAGCGCGCCCTGGTCGAAGAGGCGCTGCGCACCTTGGTGCACAGTAGGCAGTACGAGGGCAGGGTCGCCAGGTACATGCGGCTGTACGAGGCTCTCAAGCCCAGGATTGCCCGCGTCCGTGTCAGCGAGCCGCCTTCGAGCCTCATACGCCGTATGCGGAATGGGCCGCCGTGACCACGCGGATCCTGGATGCCAGCGTCGCTGTCGCATGGTATGTGCCTGAGGCCGCCTCGGCCAGTGCGCTGGAGTGGCAGCGCCGCATGTTCGCCGGCGACGCCTTCTTGGTCGCCCCCCAGTTCCACTTCTGGGAGGTGGCGAATGTGCTGAGGACGTATGTCCTGCGGCGTGAACTGGAGCCGCCGGACGCGCGCGATTTCTACGCCGCGCACCTTGATACCCCCATATGCGTCCTTGATCCGCCGCCGGACGAGGTTCTCCATCTGGCGCTGGAGTATCGCACGACGGCCTACGATGCAGTCTACATCGCTCTCGCTGTCGAACTCGACATCCCCGTCCTCACCGCCGAGCGTGCCACGACACCGTGGGTCGCCAAGCTGGGCCGCTTGGCCGAGCCGCTCTGACGGTTGTTGATTCACCGCCACGCTTGTCCTATAATCACCTCAGAGGAGCCGAGCGCATGGCGAAGGCCAGAACGGTCTACACCTGCCAGCAATGCGGCGCGCAGCAGCCGAAGTGGCTGGGGCGCTGCCCCGATTGCGGGGAGTGGGACACCCTGGTCGAGGAGACCTATGCGCCGCCCCACAAGGCATCCGGCCTGCCCCTCAGCGACGCGCAGCCGCAGGTGCTGGCGACCGTGAGGCCGCCAGAACAACCGCGCCTCCAGACCGGCATCGGCGAGCTGGACCGCGTGCTCGGCGGCGGCATCGTGGCCGGCTCCGCCGTCCTCTTCGGCGGCGACCCGGGCATCGGCAAGTCCACCCTCCTCCTCCAGGCCTGCCACGGCCTGAGCCTTCAGGGGCTGAAGACGCTCTACGTGACCGGCGAGGAGTCGCTCACGCAGCTCCGCCTTCGCGCCGAGCGGTTGGGCATCCAGGCCAATGGCCTCCTCGCCCTCGCCGAGACGAATGCAGAGGCAATCGTGGCACAGCTCCAGGCGACGAAGCCCGACTTCGCCGTCGTGGACTCGATCCAGATGGTCTACAAGCCCGACATCGCGTCGGCCCCCGGCAGCGTGTCGCAGGTGCGCGACTGCGCGGGCGACCTGGTGCGTCTGGCGAAGGCCGCCGAGATTCCCATCGCCCTCATCGGCCACGTGACCAAGGAGGGCGCCATCGCCGGGCCGCGCGTCCTCGAGCACATGGTGGACACCGTGCTGTACTTCGAGGGCGACCGCTACCAGACCTATCGGCTGCTTCGGGCGGTGAAGAACCGCTTCGGGCCGACGGATGAGATCGGCGTGTTCGAGATGCGCAACACAGGGCTGGCCGAGGTGACGGACCTCGCCGACGTGTTCGTGTCGCGCCAGCGGCGGACCGTGCCCGGCTCCGTGGTGGTGCCCGTGGTCGAAGGCACGCGGGCGCTCCTCGTCGAGGTGCAGGCCCTCGTGTCGCGGGCCAACTTCGGCACGCCCGAGCGCAAGGTGAGCGGCCTCGACCGCAACCGCGTGGCCATGCTCCTGGCCGTCCTGGAGAAGCGGGCCGACCTTGTGCTGGCCGACCACGACGTGTTCGTGAACGTGGTGGGCGGGGTGAAGGTGGTGGAGCCTGCGGCCGACCTGGCTGCGGCCATCGCCGTGGCGTCGAGCTTCACCGACCGCGCCGTGCGGCCCGACCTGGCCGCGCTCGGCGAGGTGGGGCTGGCCGGCGAGGTGCGCGGCGTCTCCCAGCTCGACGCCCGCCTCCGCGAGGCGGCCCGCCTCGGCTGGCAGGTGGCCATCGCCCCCCGCGACAGCGCCCGCTCGCTTCAGGGGCGCTACGGCGGCCTGGACGTCCGCCTCGTTTCCACTCTCGCCGAGGCCCTCGAGGCCGCGGCGACTTGAGGAGATGAATGGATGAGTGGATGGGTGGATGGATGTCAGGCAGCCGTCCATTCATCCACCCATCCAATCATCCCCGCTAGCGACTTCTGCATGAGTAATGCAAAGGGCTGTCATGCCGAGCGAAGTCGAGGCATCTCTCTTATGACGCCAGAGAAGAGAGATTCCTCGACTTCGCTACGCTACGCTCGGAATGACTCCTGTCTTGTCTTTGCATTACTTATGCAGAGGTCAGTAATTGGTTTCTGTTGCGGAAAGCCAAGACTGCCTGAAGGCAGGACTCCAAACAAGGAACGAACGCGTTCGGAGTCCTGGCTTCAGCCAGTCTTTGGCTTCCGAGCACGGCCCGAGTTCGGCGAATTCGG
>VGYV01000392.1 GCA_016872855.1 Planctomycetota bacterium | reverse complement strand
GAGTGGTCGGGTGAAGCCAAGGAGAAGCACGATGAGCAGGCGGGCCGAGGTGTCCAGGCGCGATTTCATGAGGTCGGGGGCCGCAGCGGGGGCGGGGCTGGTGGTACTGGGCGCGACGGCGCGGGGGCAGACGGCCAAGAGCTTCAAGGTGGGGCTGATCGGCTGCGGGGGGCGCGGGCGGGGCGCGCTCGACAATATCATCAGTGCGGCGAAGGCGTTGAATGTGGACATCAAGGTCGTGGCGCTCGCTGATGCCCTGCCCGACAAGCTCGCCGCCGCCCGCGACGCGCTGAAGGGGAAGGGGCAGGAGGTGCCCGAGGCGCAGTGCTTCGCTGGCTTCGACGGCTACAAGAAGCTGATGGGGACGGATGCGGAGATCGTGCTGATGTGCACGTCGCCCAACTTCCGTCCCGCGCACTTCGAGGCGGCGGTGAAGGCAGGGAAGCACGTGTTCGTGGAGAAGCCGGTGGCGGTGGACCCCGCGGGGTGCCGGCGTGTCTTCGCCGCGGGCGGGGAGGCGGCGAAGAAGGGCCTGGGCGTGCTCGCGGGCACGTGCCTGCGGCACGACAAGGGCTACCGCGCGCTGCGGCAGCTTGTGGCCGACGGCGCTATCGGCCGCCCGCTTGGCGGCGCCATCTACTACTGCATCGGGCGGCTGCGGTTCGTGCCGCGGGAGGCCGGCTGGAGCGATGCGGAGTACATGGTTCGCAACTGGTACAACTTCGCCGAAATGTCGGGCGACCACATCGTCGAGCAGGACGTCCACACCATTGACATGCTGAACTGGTGCATGGGCGCCTCGCCCGTGGCGGCCATCGGCATCGGCGCGCGACACCGCCGGCAGACCGGGAATCAGTACGACTGCTTCAGCGTGGACTTCGAATACCCGAGCCAGGTCCACGTGCACAACATCTGCCGGCAGATCAACGGCTGCGAGTGGAACTGGGCCAACGGGGTGCATCTGGTGGGCGAGAAGGGTTGGGCGCGCTTCGGCCCGGGCATGGCCGCCCCGCTGGTGACGCTGTGGGACGGCACGAAAGTGCCGCCGCCGGCCATCGAGGTGCATGGGAGCATGTACGTGGAGGAGCACTACGTGCTGCTCGACAGCCTGTTGAAGGGCAAGCCGATCAACGACGCGAAGGACGTGACGGAGGCGAGTCTGACGGCGATCCTGGGCCGCACGGCCGCCTACACGGGCCGCAGGGCCGAGTGGAAGGAGCTGGTGGACCCCGCCGCGAAGTCGGACCTGTACGATCTCGCCCTCAAGCCGTCGCCCGAGGACTTCGAGGCCGGCAAGGTGACGGCGCCGAAGGACGGGGAGGCGCCGGCGCCGGGAAAGGCGTAGGCATTGCCGATTGCCGATTTCCGATTGCCGATTGCCTGAAATCCGCAATCCGCAGACCGCATCCCGCAATCGGCAATCGGACCGCTGATGGGTTCCTGGAAGCGCACGTTCTACGCCGCCTTCGCCGCCCAGGTTTGCTCGATCCTGGGCTTCTCGCTGGCCATGCCGTTCATGGCCTTCTACATACGCCAGCTCGGCATCACGGACGACGCGGCGGTGGCCCGCTGGTCGGGCTACGTGAACGGCGCGGCGGGCCTCACGATGGCCGCCTTCGCGCCCATCTGGGGCGTGGTGGCGGACCGCTATGGCCGCCGGCCCATGGTCCTTCGCTCCATGTACGGCGGGGTCCTCGTCCTCCTCCTGATGTCCGTCGCGCAGAACGTCTATCACCTGCTGGCGTTCCGGCTGCTTCAGGGGATGCTGACGGGGACGATAGCGGCGCTGGTGGCGCTTGTGGCGAGCGAGGCGCCGCGCGAGCGAGCGGGCTACGCCCTGGGGGTCATGCAGTCGGCGGTCTTCGTGGGCTTTTCGGCGGGGCCGTTGATCGGGGGCGTGCTGTCGGACGCACTGGGCTATCGCGCGATGTTCGCCCTCTCGTCGCTCCTGCTCCTGGCGGGCGGGCTGCTCGTGCAGTTCGGCATCCGGGAGACGTTCGTTGCGGCGCCCGCGGCGGCGAGGGGTGAGCGCGACGGCTTCCGCGCGGTGCTGGGGGCGCAGGGGTTCATCGCGGCGGTGGTGGTCCTCCTGAGCCTGCGGTACGCCAACTCGATCACGGCACCCACGTTCGGCCTGTTCGTCGAGGGTATTTACGGGCGGGGGAAGTTCACGGACACCGTGGTTGGGCTGCTGAACGCCGTGGGCGGCTTCTCGGCGGCCATCGGCTCGTTCATGCTGGGAGGCCTGAGCGACCGGTGGGGGCACAAGCGGCTGCTCATCGCCTCGTGCGTGTTCGGCGGCATGGTGTCGGCTGGCTACTCCCTGGTTGCGACCGTGTGGCAGCTCGGAGGGCTGCGGATTCTCTTCGGGCTGGGGGCCGCGGGCATCCTGCCGGCTGCCAACGCCATCATCCGGCACATCACCGAGGACCACAACATGGGGCGGGCCTACGGGGTCACAACATCGGCCGGCTCGCTCGGCTGGATGCTCGGGTCCCTGTCGGGCGGCGAGGTGGCGGCGACGTACGGGCTCCGGGCGCCCTTTGTGGTCATGGCAGCGGGGTTGGGCGTGGGCGCCGTGATCGTGGCCATGTTCGTGCGGCACGCGCCGCGGCGCGCGACGGCGTCAACATTGGAGCCAACGGCGGGTGTCTGAGCCGCTTCACGCCTGCGTGGGCACCGCGGCCGGGCGCAGGAGGATGCAGTTCGCGCTCTGGCGGAACTCGATGTCCAGCAGGTCGAATGCTTCGAGCCTGCCGAGGATGAAGTACGGGATGTCCGTTTCGCACCACCCCACCCTGACGTGCAGTCGGATGTCCTGGAAGGCCATGGCAGCGGGGCAGAACCAGTAGGAGACCCGCCCTTCGCCGAGGCCCCCACACTGGTATCGTGGCGCATTGGCGGTGGAGAGGCCAAGTCGCCGGCCGAAGTTGTAGGGGATCAGGGACACGTCGGCCCCCGAGTCAAGGAGGAACCATGCTGGGAGGGTCGCGCTTGGCCCCGAGACCGATACTGGGATGATGGGGCGCCGCAGGACCCCCAGGCTCTCGGAACGGACGGATAGGAAGGGGAACGTGACGCTGGTGCTCATACCACGATGATCTCGTCGCCATAGGCCCTGCCGATGAGGGGCTGCTCGTAGCCCTGGCGGAGGGCCTCATCTATAACGTCACCGCAGTTCTTCCCGTGGGCCACGATCCTGCCGGCTGCGACCGCGATGAACTCCCCGGCGTACTTGGCCTCCTCTTCCGGGTGTTCCAGGAGCCACTTGAACTGCTCTTGGATTGTCTCGGCCATGGCTGCACCCCGTTTATCCTGACCACTGCAAGTATTATACACCGCCTGTGGCTCGGCGACAACGGGAGTGTCTCGCAGCCCCGTGTGCCCGAAGCCGCCGGAGGACCGGGCCGTCTCCGGGAGGCTTTCCTGCTGGATGAGGGCGGCGCGGACGACGCGCTGGGCGACGAGTTGGGCGATGCGCATGCCGCGCTCGACGGTGAACGGGGCGCGGCTGATGTTGCCCAGGATGACGCACACCTCGCCGCGGTAATCGCTGTCTATCGTGCCGGGCGCGTTGACCACGGTGAGGCCGTGCTTGAGGGCGAGGCCCGAGCGGGGGCGCACCTGGACCTCGTAGCCGGGCGGGATGGCAATGTAGAGGCCGGTGGGGACAAGCTTCACCTCGCCGGGCTCTATCGTCACGGGCTGCTCGACCGCGGCGCACACGTCCATCCCGCTCGCGTGCTCGCTCATGTACTTCGGCAGCGGCACGTCCTCGGTCCCTCGCTTGCGGGTGAAACGGATCTCGATGTCGCTCATCACTCACCTCGAGAAACGCCTGTCATGCCGAGCGAGGTCGAGGCATCTCTCCTCGACGGCGCCAAGAGAAGAGAGATTCCTCGACTTCGCAAGGCTTCGCTCGGAATGACAATGCTGGTCAGGCTCCGCTCGGAATGACGGTGTTGGGGCCGGTCATTTCTGCTGGCTGTCCACGTCGTCAATGTAGCGCTTTGCGGCGATGGCGGCGGAGCAGCCGAAGCCGGCCGCGGTGACCGCCTGCCGCCACACGGCGTCCTCGCAGTCGCCCGCGGCGAAGATGCCGGGCACGTTGGTCTCCTTGCGGGCGTTCACCCTCACGAAGCCAGGCTCGTCGAGGTTGCACAGGCCCTTGAGGAAGGCGGTGTTGGGCGTGGTGCCGACGAGGATGAAGCAGCCCTGGGCGGCCGTCTCGGACTCCTCGCCGGTCTTGACGTTCTTGAGCTTCACCGTCTCGACGGCCTTGTCGCCGAGGATCTCCGTGACCACGCTGTCCCACACGAACTTCATCTTCGGATTCTTCAGGGCGCGTTCCTGGAGGATCGGGTCGGCGCGCAGCTTGTCGCGGCGGTGGACGAGTGAGACTTGGCGGGCGAACTTCGTGAGGTAATTCCCCTCGTCCACGGCCGTGTTGCCGCCGCCGACGACGACGACCTCCTTGTCCTTGAAGAAGGGGGCGTCGCACGTGGCGCAGTAGGACACCCCGCGGCCGCGCAGGCGGTCCTCGCCCGGCACGCCGAGCCGCTTGGGGTCGGCCCCCGTGCACACGAGGACGGCTTTGCAGCGCAGGTCGCCCTGGTCCGTGCGGACCACGCGGGCGACGGGGGCGTCGGCGGAGACGGACTTGACCTCGGCGGAGCGGACCTCTGTGCCGAAGCGCTGGGCCTGCTTGAGGAAGCGCTCCATCAGCTCCGGCCCCTGCACCACGTCGGGGAAGCCGGGGTAGTTCTCCACCTCGTGGGTGGTGGCGAGCTGGCCGCCGGGGTCGAGCTTGTCGAGGAGAATGGTCTTGAGGCTGGCCCTTGCGGTGTAGATGGCGGCGGTGAGGCCGGCGCAGCCGCCGCCGATGATGACGACGTCGCAATCGAAGTCCTGGGGCATCGTGCGGGTCTCCTCAACGCGGCCTCTGCCCGCAGCCAAAGAGGATGATTGGATGGGTGGATGAATGGATGTTATCTGGCACCCATCCACCCATCCATTCCTCCATTCATCCCCGCCGGGGCCGCGAACCGCGCGACCGACGGTTCGAGGCCCCTACGCGGCTTGTCGCCGGCGGACCATGGGGGTGTTGCAGCAGCGAGGGGTCAGTGGGCCGGCCCCCTCGCGGATGACCATCAACTCCGAGCCGCAGACGGGGCACACATAGGTGGCGTGCCGCTCGGGGAGCAGGAGCATGGCCGTGTTGCAGCAGCGGGGGGCCAGGGCGCCGAGGGCGCTGCGGATCACGCTCAGCTCGGCCCCGCACACGGGGCAGCGGTAGACCTGGCCGATGAGGTTGCGTTGCTGGGGGGACATCTGGGCCTCCTACCGGTCGGCGATGGCGTCGGGCTGCTCGACGAGCTTCATCGGCTCGGCGCAGCAGATGGGCTCGAGGGTGCCCACGCCGCCCTTGGTCACCATCACCATCGTCGCACACTTGTCGCAGCGGTAGGCCTTGCCCACGTGGATGGTCCAGGCCTGCATCCACTCCTCGGGCGTCCACTCGGGGGGTTGTGCGGGTTGACTCATTCCCTGATGCCTCCAAGGTTGGCGCTGGGATTCATTCTCCATTATAGCATGCGGGGCCGCGGGCGCCAGAGCAATTTGCGGCAGCAAGGGGGTCCCGGCTATAATCTGAGCAGCCCTGTGGCAGATTACGTTGGCCCCTGAGGGGGTGTGCGGTGGGGATCGCGAACAGGCTCACGCTGCTGCGGCTGGCGCTCAGCCCCGTGTTCGTCCTCGTCTTTGTGCTTGGCGGCAGAGCGGGGCACGTGGCCGCGTTCGTCGTCGCCGGCCTGTTCGAGGTGACGGATGTCCTCGACGGCTACCTGGCGCGGACGCGGAAGGAGATGACGGACTTCGGGAAGCTGATGGACCCGCTGGCCGACAGCGTGGCGCGCTTTTCGGTGTTCCTGTGCTTCCTGTGGGCGGGGTTCGCCCCGCTGTGGGTGGTGGTGCTGCTTTTTTATCGGGACGCGATGGTGGCGTACACGCGGGTGGCGGCGGCGCGTGCGGGCGTGGTGCTGGCCGCGCGGCTGAGCGGCAAGATCAAGGCGATCACGCAGGGGATGGTAATCATGGTGACTATGGGGCTGATCGTCCTGAGCGACCCCGCGGCGATGCCTGCCACTCAAGAGAAAGCGCTCTACCTGATGCTGCTCGTGGCCGCAGTGACCCTGTGGTCGGGGGCGGACTACTTCTTCTCGAGCCTGCCGATGCTGCGGAAGCTGTTGAAGAAGCCCAAGGACGGCGAGTGAGGGCTAGAACCCGATGCTGCGAAAGAGCTGGCGCACGAAGTCGAAGGCCGGGGGGTAGAACAGCACGCCGATCAGCGCCGTGAGGCCAAGGGCGACGGCGGCCAGGACAGCCAGGGCGAGGACAAAGCCGAAGGCGGCGCTGAAGCCTGACCAGAAGGCGCTCGGGGCCACACGGTGCGCGGTCGAGAGGACCTTGGAGAGCTGCTCCACCTGGCCGCGCATCTCGTCGAGCAGGCCGCGCAGAGTCCCTGCCGCGGTGTCCGCCTCGAGTTGCAGGTTCACGCGGGCGACGGAGGGGACCGGGGCGGGCTCCACGGCCTCGGGCTCCGGGGCAGCGATGCGGGGCGGCCCCTGGCGGTCGCGCGAGTCGGGCTCCAGGGCGGGCAGGTCGAGGTCCGCATCCGGCGTCGGCTCGGCCGGGGCAGGGGGCTCCTCGTGCGTGTCGTGGGTGGCGAGGGTGAGGGGCTTGTGGCTCTCCTCGGGCGGAGGGGCGGGGGCCGCGGGCGTCGGCTGCGGGGCGCGCGGCGCGATGCGGAGGCGCGGGGCTGGCGGCTCCTGCGCGTGTGTCTCTTCCTCGTGGTGGCGGCTCGGGGGAAGCTTCTTGATGGTTAGCGCCGGCCTGTAGGCTGGCGGCTCCTGCGCGTGAGTCTCTTCCTCGTGGTGGCGGCTCGGGGGAAGCTTCTTGATGGTTGGCGCCGGCCTGTAGGGTGGCGGCTGTGTCTCGATCGCGAGGGGTGGCCGCCCCGCGGTCTCGGATGCGGGCGCCGCGTCGTCGAGCTTCAGCACCGGCAACTCGTCCACCGCGGGCGCCTCCTCGGGCTGTTGAGTGGGCATGGGCTCCTGGGGCGGCGGGGCGGCTTGGGGCTCCTCGCCGAGAGCGAGGTCGGCCAGCGGCGGGGGTCCGGGCGGGCCGGCGGGCGGCTCGGCGGGCTCGTGGTCAGCGGGGATCTCCCGGGTGTCAGCATCAAGGTCCACCGTGGCCTCGATGGCGATGGCGTCGGGTGGCACCGGGCGCGGCGGGGCGCTCGGGGGCGGCGGTGCGGGGCTGCAGGCGCGTTTGGGCTGGGGCGGGAGCGCCGCGGAGCCGAGCGCGGCCTCCTCGCGGCAGGCCTTGCAGATGCCCTCATAGACGTCGCGCCCCTCGAGGATGGCGCCGCAGGTCCGGCACGTGGCAGACTCGTCGTCCATTCGCACCCTTTCGCTTGGGGTGAGTACTTCGCTTGTGGTATTGTAGCGCACAGGCGTGGGGGTTTCCAAGCGGCTCCGCGGCCATGCAGGTGGCTGGTATCATTCCCGCTGCCGCGAGGCCCCGCGTGCGGCGAGTGTCCCGTGGCCGACCTGTGCGAGGCGCGCCGCCTAGGCCACCAGCAGCGCCTCCCCAGGAAGCCCAAGCGGAAAGCCGTCCCACACTGCGACCTGGGGCTGGGCGTGGTGTGGCGCAGGGCCGCCCGCGTCCCCTTGGCTGCGCCGCGTGCCGGTGGGTGACCGTGGCCGAGTTGGCCGACTACCCCTTCCCTGCGGGAAGCCGCCGAATCATCCGGGCCCTCCGGGCGGCCCGTTGACCCCGCCTGGCCCCCGCGACCCCGCGGCTCGACGCCCTCGTTTGCCCATTCTCGCCCATCCGGCAGTGCGGCAGTGCGGTGCCAGGCACAGCATGAAAGTGTAACTCCGCTGCGCGGTTCAGGTTATGCCGAGTGCGGTGCCAGGCACAGCATGAAAGTGTAACTCCGCTGCGCGGTTCAGGTTATGGCGTCG
>VGYV01000391.1 GCA_016872855.1 Planctomycetota bacterium | reverse complement strand
TGTAGCCTCCGAGCAGAACCAGCTTGCCGCTGGCAGGCAGACGCAGCATCGCATGGCCGGCGCGCGGCGAGGGCGAGACCTCTGGGCGGCGCTCCTCCCAGGCACGCGTCGCGCCGTCGTAGACCCAGGTGTCAGCGTAGAGCATATCGAGCCGGTCGCCGCCGAAGAGGATGATCTTCTTCGTGGCCGGGTCGTAGGCCATCTGGGAATGGGCGCGCGGCGGCGGCTCGCTCATCAGCGCACAGCGCGCGCTCCAGAGGGTGCGCGAGAGCGCCAGCGCCGCCTTGATCGTCTCGGGACTGGCCTCATCGCCCAGCTTGGCGGCGAGGGCCGCAGCCGCGTCCAGTTCCGCGGCGGCTCGCTCGCACTGGGTCTTCGCGTAACCGCTGCCTTTCCCCTCGATTCCCTTCCTCATCGCCTCGGTGGCAACCGCCAGCTTCTTTGCGGATTCATCAAGGGAACCCTTGGCGTTCTCCGGCAGTTCGGTCTTGAAGTATCGGTTGCAGTAGGCGCCGTGGAGCGCGACCGCCTGCTCGTGGATCGCCCTCACTTTGGCGTCAAAGCCCTTCACCAGGTCGCCACCACACTCGATGCGGCGCCATTGGCCGCCCGCGGGCGAGTATGCCCAGGTGCGGGTGTCGTTGAACTCGCTCGGGCCGTTGTTGCCGCCGAAGAGAAGCAGCTCTTTGTTGTGTGCATCGTAACAGAGGGAGCCCCACCAGAGCTTGTGCTCGTCCCCGCTCGGCGTGCCGGGGGCAAGCTCCTTCCACGTCCGCGCCACAGGGTCGTACTCGATGAGACGGTTGTGGGTGTAGGCGAGCAGACGATTGCGGTCGGAGTCGAACGCGTACTGCGAGTATGCTGCGAAGCCGCCCTCCCAAAGGCCAAGGCGCGGGTTCCCCTCCTTGTCCTTGATGCGATAGCCGTGGCTCGGGATGGGCGGCGGAGTGCAGATGCCGACCTGAGGCCCCCAGCCCTCCTTGCCGGGCAGGAAGCGGTTCTCCCATAGGCGCGAGCCAAACGTGAAGGTCAACTCATCATAAACGAACGGCCCGTGGTCATCCCATGCGCCGACCGTGCCCATCGCCAGCAGGAAGGCCTTCTCGCCCGGCAGCCAGACCAGCGAAGGGAAGCTCCGCCGCGCCGCGCCGTGCTCCTCGACCTTCACCCACTCATTCGGCGTCAGTTCGCCCTCGATCTTCGTCGAGACGGGCCACTCTCTCTTCTGCGCGGCCGATGCGGCGAGACACATCGTCGCAAGCGCCACGCCTGCCTGACCGAGGCACCTGCCGAGCATGGACACGACGTTCTCCTTCCATCACACGAGCCGGGGCGCGAAGCATCGGCCGGATGATCTGACACGATGCCTTCACGGTCAAGCCGGGATGAACCCCAGGCGTATCGCCGCGACACAACGTTCTGCGCCCTGCCCGTTGCAGCGGTGTTGATCTCCGTCAAGCCAGAGCATATCATGCGGGGCGGAGATTGGGCAAGACAGGTACTGCACGGAAGGAGCTATCGTGAAGGCCACGTTGGGCATCGCTGTCACAGCTCTGGCCGTCGCCATGGCATTGTGGCCGGCCAGCCACGGCAGGGCGGAGGACAAGCCGGCGCCGCCAGTTCCAGCGGCGGCAGACCTGGACAATCTTGCCCTCGTGATCTTCGACGACAGCGTCGCTGACTGGGTGGTGGACCGCTTCGCAGGCAACACCATGGCCGGCTCCTGGTTCTATCAAGGGCCGGCACTTGAGGTCGGCGGGCTGCACCCCAACCGCGCCCCTGGCGAGTGCGTGGCGACCCCGGACGGCACGGTGTACATAATGTGCGCACTGAGCGGCGGGTCATTCGCGAAGCTGGTGGAGGTGGCTCCCGACGGGACGCTTCGCCTGTTGATGGGGGATAAGGGGCTGATCGAGGGGCCGATGGAGCTGTGTCGGGCGAGCCATCCGATCTGGAACCCGAAGGAGAAGACGCTCTACCTGGCCGGCTTCAACTGCCTGCGCCGGGTCGTGCAGAGGTCCGACGGCTCGCGCTGGGTGGAGGTGGTCGCGGGCATCCCCAACAAGCCCCCCACTCCCCCGCCCTACGGCAAGCCCTACGTGCCACAGGACGGCCCGGCGACGGAGGCGACGTTCCAGTCGTGGTACCGGGGTGTGCTCTGCAACTCCCGGGGCACGTTCTTCTGGCTCGAGGACCGAGGCCTGCGCCGGATCGAGGGCGGCACCGTTTCATCCGTGCCCTTGAAGTTCACCGAGAGAGAGGAGAGCTTCAGTTTCATCATGCGCCAGAACCTCTTGAGCCTCGGGGAGGACGACGACACGCTCTACATCAGCGACAACTACGGCGCCGGGCATCAGCGCATTCTCCGGTGTGACCTGAAGACCGGCCAACTCACCCGCGTCTGCGGCATCAATCCCAAGGCGGACGGCGACAGATACAAGCGCTTCGGGCGCGAGGCCGACGGCCCGGCCCTCACCCACGCCTCCGACAACTCCGGCATCTGGGGACACTACGATCCGTTCCACAGGGCCATCTGGATCAATGGCCCCGACGCAAGCCGCATCCGCTGGCTGAAGCTCGATGGCGACGGATGGGTCCGGACGGTGGTAGGCGCCCGGAGGCCCGACACAAAGCCCGAGCGGTTCGGACCACGCGAACTCAACGGGCCTGGCATCCCTGCCGAGCACTTCATCTCCGACCGATACAACTACTTCGCGGGCACAGACTCGCGAGGGGGACTATACATCATCAGGTGGACGGACACGACGGGAGTCTGGCGGGCGTATAGCAAGAAGGAGGCGAAGCCGTGAGGCCAGCCGCAGCGATTCCTCTCAGCGCGTTGCTCTTCGTCGCTTGCACCATGTCGCCCGGCCGTGCCGGCGAGGCACCCGCGGCGGGCGCGCTCACGCTCAAGGTGGGCGACGAGGTGTTGGTCATGGCCGACGGCCCCGGCAAGACCATGCGCTCATTCCCAGCCGTCGGCTTCGGCAGCAACCTCTTCCTCGTCGCCTGGCAGGAGGGCTGGCAGGGGAAGGGGGGCCGCTCCCGCATCTACGTGGCTCGGGTTAGGCTGGACGGGGAACCGCTCGACCCCAAGGGCATTGAGCTTGCACCGTGCGAGACGGGGGTGCAGGAGTACCCCCGCGTGGCCTTCTCAGGCGGCGTGTTCCTGGTGGTCTGGCAGGACATGCGCAACGGGAAGGATTGCGACGTGCTCGCGGCCAGAGTCTCCCCGGAAGGGAAAGTGCTGGACCCCCAACCCATCGCCATCGCCGCCGGCCCGCGGACGCAGGCCATGCCCGATGTGGCAGCGGACGACAAGGGCTTCATAGTCGTCTGGCACGGGTTCCAGGGCGAGGAGGTCTTCCCGAAGGTCTTCGCGGCGCGGGTCGGCGCGGACGGCTCCCGCGGCGAGCCCGTGGCCGTGACCGACGGCGCGGCCCCCCGCATCGCCTGGAACGCCAAGGAGCACCTTGTCATCTACACCGCCGGCCGGGCCAAGCACTGGCTGCGCATGGACACAGATGGAAAGGCCCTGTGGAATCCCAAACCACGGTCGTCGAGCGACAGCATCGAGGGCGACCCCTTCTGCTCCACCTGCGGTCTGTCCCCCGACGCGGGATGGCTGATCGTGTGCCACGGTGGGGAACCCAACTGGTGGTATCGCAGCCTGGCCATCCAGCGGGCCGCCAGGATAACCCCCGAGGGCAAGAAGGAGACGCCGGGGGATACCAGCGGAACCTACGCCCCGAAGGGAGGCGTGCCGCCGGAGAACTGGCTCGATACCAGCTTCGGCAAGAAGACCCAGCCGAACGTCGGCGGCTCCGCGAACACCCCCTCGGTCTTCCCCTACGGCGGCAGCGCCCTGGCCTCGGATGGGCGGTGCTGCGTGGTAGTGTGGCAGCGCTACCACATGGGCGGCGCGAGCAACATGGAAATGGTCAACGGCGACCTCCTCGCGTCGCGCCTGGACGGCTGGAAGCCGCTGGACAAGGAGGGCGTCCCGGTGGCGGCGAGCGCGGCCGAGGAGACCAGTCCCGCTCTGGCCGGCAACGGCGCCGGGCGCCTGCTGTGCGTCTACGAGAAGGTGGAGGACGGCAGGACCTGGATAGTGGTGCGCACACTCCAGACCCGGTAGGGCACCGTTCGCTACTCCTTGCGAAGGGCGGCCGCGGCATCCGCTTGGGCTTTCGACAGGTCGGATTCGAGCTTCTTCGCTTCCTGGGGCTTTCCCTGCTTCCGCAGGATCTCGGACGCCGCCCTGGTCGCCCTTGCGAGCGTCTCGCTGGCGCCCGTCAGGACCGGCTTGGCGACGCTGCCGAAGGGGGACCACGTGGTTCGGCTGCACACGTTGAGGTACGCTTCCAACGCCCGGCCGTCGTCCTTCCACTGCGCCCGATAGAAGTCGCCCAACCGCAGCGACGTCAGATCGTGGATCGCCTCGCCGCACCGGTATTGCAGCTTTGCCCGCTTGTCGTTCATGACCACCAGGTCCGCCTCGGCCGCCGTCAGGTTGCCGGCCTGAATGTGGGCGAGGCTGCGGTAGTAGAACAGGTCCGCCATCACATCTTCCTGTTCGGGATACGTGAAGCTCAGGTGGAAGCTCCGCCCGCCCATCTTGCTGTCCGCGAAGGTGTCGAGCAGCATGGCGTACTGTTTCTGCGCCACCATCAACTGCATCTGGCGCCGCATCGAGATGGGCGCGATGGGTATCTCCTTTGCCAGTTGCATCGCCTGCTCATAGCTTTCCAGTCGCTCGGCGCAAACGGATGCCTTTTCCAGAACGTCTGCTTTCAGGCGAGCGCTCATCGGCAGGGTCTTCGCCATGTCGGTGTATGCAGCCAGAGCTTCTGCGCTCTTCCCAGCCTTCGCGAGGGCCTCGGCCGTTCGGGCAGCCCCGATGAACTTCTCCGCTCACGCGCGGTCGTACGGCAAGTTGGCCACCCCCAGCTTGAAGTCCTTGAACGCTTCCGGCTGCAAGCCGATGTCGCGCACGATCAGCTCGGGGTTCGTGGCAAAGAACTCGTCGAAGTCCTTGTCGGAGCTCTGCTGCCAGCCCTGCCGCCAGCCCGGCGTGCCCGGCATCATGGGATTGGCGGCGAATGCGTTGGAGCCCGTGCGGACCCGGTACTTTGGCAACGGCATGTCGTTGACCGCCAGCTTCTCCTCCTCGGGCCAGCGCAGGTAGAAGCAGTTGTCCGTCTCCGTCACGTCCTGGGACAGTTCGAGGAGTGTCTGGTGGGCCTTGTTGCGGATGCACTCGCAGAAGACGTTGCGGCGGGCGATGGCCGTCGCGTCGGCGGTGAGTTGCCGCAGTATCGTCATGATGAACACGTCGTTCTCGACGACCGAACCGGGGCAGCGGCTGAGCGCGAGCGACGTCCACCCGCCGTGCAGGACGCAGTTGCGGACCAGCATCTCGGGACTCTCGCTGGCGTCGTTGCCATCGGGTGCCACGTAATACACGCGGGGCTCGGCAGCCGTGGCGGCGGTCCTGAACGACAGCGGGGCGTTGGTCGGCTTGAGCCCGGCCAGCATGGCGTCGGCCGAGGCGATCTTGAAGTAGTAGGTCTGCCCGGGCTTGAGGGCCGTGAGGCTGTACGTGTTGAAGCGCCCGGAGCCGGTGAACCCGTCCACGGTGTTCTTCATCTCCGGCGTCTCGCCCCACGACAGCGAGAACGTGGCCGGATGCGATGTCCACCACTCGATATCGGCGGTGGTGTCGCTCGTCGAATGCAAGAAGGGGCCGACTAGCCTCAGGGCCTTCGCGGCGACATCGTGCTCATGATGAATTCCCAGGGCAGTGCTGTGTGGGCCAAGACTCTTGAATGAGATGCCGTTGGCGAGGCGCGGCACGCCCTTTTCTATGGCGAACTCCGGCGTGAGCGCCTGCGAGTAGCGGTCGTGCCGCTGCTGCAAGTCGGCGAAGGACCATGTCGCGTCGCTGACTTCCCACGATGGCGCTGCATCCTGATAGTTGTTGTAGTCCGAGTACCGGATGGCGCCGACCGTGTCGAGCCGGACGGCGGGCTTGCCGGCATTCGCGTAGAGATTGCCGCTCAGCGTCGCGGCCTTGCACCTGCTCAGGCGCAATGGCACGCGCACAAACACCGAGTGCGCGACCTCCAGATTCTCGACCCGGGCCGCGCTCAGGCCATCGGCGGGGCCGAAGAAAGTGCAATTCTTGAAAGCCAGGTCGTGGCTCTCGCTCAGGGTCACACCGTGGGAGAAGTCCAGGCGCTCAAACACAATTCCAGCGCCGCCGGCCAAGGAGAGTCCGCCCGTGACGAGGACCGTCCCACGCCCGCGGGCGCATACCCTGATCGGCTTTTCCCTGTTGCCCGCCTTGTTCCAGGGCACGGCTGCGTACTCGCCTTCCGTCAGATAGAGCGTATCGCCCGGGCGCAGGTCTTTGAGCGCACGTTCCAGGGTCCGCCATGCCTGGCGCATGGACAGGCCGCTGGCCCGGTCGTCGCCGGCGAGCGACACGTAGAAGACGTTGGGCTGGTAAGGATACGGCCCGCGGTCGCGCCCGCCAGGGGCCGTGGCGCGGAACCGCGAATCGGGCTGGAGCCGGAAGTCGAGGTTGAGCGGGTCGCCGAACTCAAAATCGCCCTCCAGGTCCTTCTCGCGCAGAAGGAGGATGGTATCGGCGGGTGCGTTGGTGGAGCCGCGGTCATACTCGTTTCCGCCGCCGATCAGGTTGTGGAGCATTCTGCCGGGGGCGATCCGCACGTAGCCCAGCCCCACGCAGCGTTCCAGCCGTTCCTGCTGGTTGCCCGGCTTACCGGTGCCCACCACCGTCAGTAGGCGCCTCGGCACCCCTCAGATGACGGATAGCGTGGGGTACCGCTTCCGGTAGAAGTGGCCTTTCCGGGACCGCAGCAGGTAGTCCAACCAGTAGTCGGGACTGTCTTTGGGGAGGTGAAACGTCGCCTTGATGGATTCTCCGCCGTGCTCTTGCACCACCCGCCTCACGAACGCGGGGCTCACCGCCTCCGAGGTGATGAACCCCGTGATTACCTCCTTCTCATCGTCGGTCAACCCTTCTCCCTTGCGCGTGAGGCCCTCAACCAGGAGATGGAAGCTGGTCATGACCTCCTTGCCCTCTTCGGGGTTCAGAAACACGCCGATTCCACCAGCCGCGTTGACGAGGTGGTCGGGGAGTTTCATGTTCGGGCAGGCTTCCTTCAGACCGTGACGCTCCATGACCTCCTTGACTTCTTGCTCCGGCCTGGACTCCCATTGCTGCCGCATCTCCTTCTGCCAGTCCGCGGCCATGGAAAGGCCGTCGGGGTAAATCACGAGGTCAGTACCCTGGTACTTCATCATGGCAGCGTGGAGCTCTGAGGCCCGTTCGCGCACCAGCCTCTCGTAGTCCTTCCAGTAGCGGCACAATATCTGAGAGTTCTGGCGCTTCATGCGGGTTTTCAGGTCATCGATCACGGTCTGCCTGGCCTCGCCCAGGAGCCTCTGTGTCCCAGACCAGTACCACTCGCCCCGCCACGGAACCAGGCTGCCGAAAACGAGCTGGCCGGCTTTGAAGGGGCTGTTGTCCATGTTGATCCGGACGATGTACTTCTCATCGCTCACGGTGTTGAGCGCCTGTAGCGTCTCGCTGGTCGCTGGCGACTGAGCCGCTCAGGCGCACGCCTCGTCCCTGCGGCAGACATCCTGGGTCGTGGGGATGCGCCCCAGGATCAGGCGGAAGAGGTCGCTGGCCTTCATCGTGCTGCCGAAGTGGAGGCCCAGCTTCCGGAGCATATCCAGGTCGCGTTGCTCGTTCGACAGGCCGCACGACCCCAGGATGTGAACGCAGGCGTCGAGCTTGGGCACGCGCTTCGGGCAAGGGGCGCGCATCGTCCGGTCCGCCCCGCAGGCCATGCGGATCCGGAAGATCTTTGGCGCTCCGGGGTAACCTTTCGGCGGTTGCTGCCATTAGTATAATAGCCGCTTCGGGGTTCTTTGTGGGTAGCCCCCAGGGGTTGTGGTTGTCGGTCGGCGCGAGCAGCTGGCGATCCAGCGCCGGCACAGGTGTATTT
>VGYV01000390.1 GCA_016872855.1 Planctomycetota bacterium | reverse complement strand
CCCGCGACACCCTGCGCGGGGCAGAGACGCCCCGCCCACAGGCCTGCGCAATTCCGGCACACGTTCCTTCCTGAGCCTTTGATTCAGAATCGTGGCGAGTTATTTAGAGGATCAAAGGGGGGCACGGGGAGAGGAGTTGATCCTCTGGTCGGCGGCGGCCCGCTACCCCGGTCTCGACCCCGCTGCCGTTGTGGGCTTGCGCCGCGCCGCCGGGTTCGCTACGATGCTGGGGAACCGTGGGCCAGGCGCTGCGGAGGGGATGAGGTGGCCGGTGGATGAGTGCATTGTCGCTGTCCAGGGCGTGACGAAGTCGTACGACGCTGGGCGCGTGGTGGCGTTGCGCGAGGCGACGCTGCACGTGGGGCGGGGGGAGTTCGTGGCGATCATGGGGCCGAGCGGGAGCGGGAAGTCCACGCTGCTGAACATGATGAGCGGGCTGGACGCGCCGACGGTGGGCCGGGTGCTCTTCGAGGGGGCCGAGCCGCGCGGGCGGCGGGCCTGGTCGCGCATCCGCGCGCGGCGCATCGGCTACGTGTTTCAGCGGTTCAACCTCCTGGCCACGCTGAACGCCCGGCAGAACGTGGAGCTGGCCATGTTCGGGGTGGTGGCCGGCGCGGGGGAGCGGCGACGGCGGGCCGAGGCGCTCCTCGAGCGGGTGGGGCTGACCCACCGGGCCACGCACAGGCCCTGCGAGTTATCGGTGGGCGAGCGGCAGCGGGTGGCCATCGCGCGGGGGCTTGCGAACGAGCCGGTGGTGCTCCTGGCGGACGAGCCGACGGGGAACCTTGACAGCGCGAGCTCGGAGTCGGTGCTGGCCCTGCTCACCGAGGTCCACGCACGGTCGGGAGCGACGCTGGTCGTAGTGACCCACGACGCAGAGATTGCGGCGCGGGCGGCCCGCCGGGTGCGGATGCTGGACGGGCGGATCGTGGGCGCTGAGACGGGAGGGACGCCATGAACCTGTCCGGCGTGGCGATGCGGAACCTGGCAAGCCGCCCACTGCGCTCCACGCTCACGGCGTTGGGCATCGGGGTCGCGGTGGCGAGCTTCATCGCCCTCGTGTGCACCGCGCGGGGGGTGACCGACTCGTGGCTGCGCTACCTGGCGGACAGGGGAACCCACCTGATCGGGGTGCGGAAGGGGACGGTGGACTTCTTCAGCGGGTCCATAGAGCAGGCGACTGTTGCCGAGGTGCGGGGCATGGAGGGCGTGGCGGCCGTGGCGGGGGAGCTGGTCGGCATCGTGTCGCTCGAGGACCGCGTGCTGGTGGCGGTGGGGTGGGACCGGACGGAGTATCTGTGGGACCAGGTGCCGCTGGCGTCGGGTGCCTTGCCGGCCCCGGCCCAGCGCCGCGGCGCGGCGCTGGGCGAGGACCTCGCGGAACTGCTCGGGAAGGGGGTGGGGGACAACGTGCGGATCAACGGGCGCGACTTCGTGGTGACGGGCATCGTGCGGCCGATGGGGCCGCTGAGCCGCAACTCGGTGGTCATGGCCCTGCCGACGATGCAAGACTTCCTCGAGCGCCCTGGGAAGGTGAACATCCTGGAGCTGCGGGTGCGCGACTCGACCGACAAGGAGCGGCTGGCGGCGCTCAAGCAGCGCCTCAACGAGCGGTTCCCGGACCTGCGCTTCTACGAGACGGGCGAGCTGGCCGAACAGAACTACATGGCGCGGTTCCTGCGCGTCTTCACCTGGACGGTGTCGTGGATCGCGCTGTTCATGGGCGCGCTGGTGACGATGAACACGCTGCTGATGTCGGTGACGGAGCGGACATATGACCTCGGGGTTCTGGCGGCGATCGGGTGGCCGCCAGGCCGCATCCTGGCCATGGTGCTCATCGAGGGGGTGGTGCTTGGGGCCGTGGGCTGCGTGGTCGGCTCGCTCCTGGGCCTCGGGGTCCTGCGCCTGCTGGCCGGGCTGCCGATGCTGCGGGGCATCATGGCGCCCGCGGTGAGCGGATGGGTGTTCGTCGAGGCCACGGGGGCGGCCCTGGGCGTGGGCCTGGTGGGCGCCCTTTACCCCGCGTGGCGAGCCGTGCGGTTGAATCCCGTGGACGCCTTGCGCTACGAGTAGAGCGCCATGAACGTGTTGCATGGGAACTTGGGCAACGCGCAGGCGGCGTCCGTGAGCCTGGGCGAGCGCCTGCGCCGCTACGCGCTCCTGGTCCGCCTCCACCGCCCCATTGGCGCCTTTCTCCTCCTCTGGCCCGCCCTGTGGGCGCTCTGGCTCGCCGGCGGGGGACGCCCTCCGTGGCAGGTGGTGGCCGTGTTCGTGCTGGGTGGGGTGCTGATGCGCTCGGCCGGCTGCGCGATCAACGACTTCGCCGACCGGCGCTTCGACGGCCACGTGGAGCGCACGCGAGCGCGGCCGCTGGCAACAGGGCTGGTGAGGCCGGGGGAGGCGGTGGGCGTGTTCGTGGCGCTGAGCCTCGCCGCCCTCGGGCTGGCGCTCACACTCAACTGGCTCACCGTGGCCCTTTCCCTGGTGGCGGTGGGCCTGACCGCCATCTACCCTTTCACGAAGCGCGTCACCCATTTCCCGCAACTGGTGCTCGGCGTGACCTTCGGCTGGGCCGTGCCCATGGCCTTCACCGCCGTCCTGGGCACGCTTCCCGTGCTCGCCTGGTGGCTGTTCGCAGCCACGCTGGTTTGGGTGCTGGTCTACGATACCGAGTATAGCATGGTGGACAGGAACGACGACGCGAAGATTGGCATCAAGTCCACTGCCATCTTCTTCGGGCGCTATGACCGCCTGCTCGTTGGCCTGCTACAGGCCGTCCTGCTCGCCATGCTGCTGGGCATTGGGCTCGCCGCCGGCCGGGGCGCGTGCTACATGGGCGGGCTAGCTGCTGCTGCGGCCCTGGCCCTCTACCAGCAGCTCCTGATCCGGCGGCGGGAAAGGGCCGGCTGCTTCCGTGCCTTCCTGAACAACAACTACTTCGGCATGGTGGTGTTCCTGGGCCTCCTGCTCGACTACCTGGCGAGAACCTGAGCTTCCAGGTCAGTCCCCGTCCCAGGAGCGCACGATGGCCTCGGCGGCCAATGCGGTGGTGAGTGCGGCGGAGCGCCAGCGGATAGGGACGCCTGCGTCCGTGCGGAACTGGAAGAAGTCGCCTGCCTCCCACGCGCCGGTGGCCCGGCTCTGCGTGGCCAGCAGGCGTCGTGCGCCGGCTCGCGCCAGTTCGGGCGAGCGCCCGCAGTGGAGCAGGGTGAGCAGGGCCAGCGCGGTATCGAGGTCCGGCGAGCCGCGGTCCCACCGGGCGGAGCCATCCGTGGCGATGCGCGCCGAGCGCTCGACGTCCGCCGCCAGCAATTCGGCGGCTGGGCGGAGGGCAGGCACTGGGCCCTGGGCGAAGGCGCGTGCCACGAAGTAGTGTGCGGCGAAACCGCGTGGGTAATACGGCGCGGCGGGGTCGGCAGGGTTCTTGCTCACCAGTCGCCCCGCGTGGCGGTTGAGGGTGGCAGTGGCCTCGGCGGCGCCCGGCAGGTCCAGCCGGCCGCAGCGCGCCAGCAGGTACAGCACGTTCGCGTTGGCCGCCAGGTCGAGGTCGTTGATCCCCCCATCGAACAAGGTCAGGAACAGGCCCGACGGCCTTTCGAGCCACGCTGCGGGGAAGCGGAGCGGCACTTGCCCGAGGTCGCGCCAGGCGGAGAACAGGCCCAGCGGCGGGCCTGGGACCGGTGCGCCGTCTGCCTCCGCCTGGTCCCGCAGAGCGGCCCATACGACCGCCGTGTCGTCGGCGTCGGGGGCTATGGCGAAGCGCCGCGGCACCTGGGGCGCGTTGAGTGGGAGGGTCGAGCCGCGTGGGCTTGGGCCGCGCAGCAGCACGAGGGCAGCCAGCCTCACCAGCCAGTCGCCCCGAAGGGCAGAGAGAATGGGCCGGGCGTGGGCGCGCTGTTCGGACACATGGGGCCAGAAGGCCACAGAGCCCTCGAACTGTCCTCCTGCCGGCGCGCAGAAACGCCGCATGAAGGCGGCGGC
This sequence comes from Planctomycetota bacterium, assembly GCA_016872855.1. Lineage (GTDB taxonomy): Bacteria > Planctomycetota > PUPC01 > DSUN01 > DSUN01 > DSUN01. Next base: position 4,064 of record VGYV01000390.1, on the reverse strand, counting down.
CCGCGCCCGCATCGCCCGCACGCGCTCGGCATCGCGCGGCCCCAGGTCGCCCCGGCCCTGCCGCGCGGCTTCCTCTGCCGGGCCGAGCGAGGCGTGGATGAACGCAGGGATGAAGGGGCTGACCTCCCGAACGCGCATGCCGCTGGGGAGGCGGAAGTACTGCGGCCAGTTCCCTGGCCAGTCGCCGCCCCCGGGGAAGGCGCGCACGACCTCGTGCACTTGGGTGGCCTCGAGGTAGTCAATCGCTCGCCCGAGGGGAGAGCGCCGTGGGTCCGCCACGCAGCGCGGCGGCGGGGCGCCATAGAAGTAGAGCCCGCAGCCGGGCAGCGCGGCCAGGCAGGTGAGCAGGAGCGCACCGACAGCGCAGAGACGCAGCGAGGGACTCGTCATGGGTGGCGTCGCCTTTCGCGACCCCAGCGAACACGCGAGCGAGTGTGTTAGTAGACCATGTGTGCGAAGCCCACGGAGAAGCCGGCGCTGCCCATCACGTGGAGCATGCGCATGCCGCGCTTGAGCCGCCCGCGCTCGATGGCCCAGCACATGGCGGCAGGGATACTGGCCGAGACCGTGTTGCCGAACTCCTCGAAGACGTTGACCGAGCGGCCATCCGCCCCGATCTCATTCGCGATCCAGTCGGCCAGCGACCTCGAGGCCGAGTGGGCGAACACGATGTCGTAGCCCCGGCGGCGCAACTCGTGCGAACCCCTGTAGTGCGCGACGATCATGCGCCGCGCGGCACGGAACAGGTCCGCGCTGTAGGCGAAAAACACCAGCGGGTCGAGCGTTGGGCACCGCTCGGCCTCGCTGTACTGCGCGATGTTGGGCAGCGGGATTTTGCACAGGGTGTGGAGGCTGGCGTCGGTGCGGAACTCGAAGTACGGCTCCTCGCCGCCCTCGCCCTTCGACAGGATGGTCGCCGTTGCGCACTCGCCGATCGTGCTCTGGGCGAAGCGGTACTCGAGCTCGTCGGGGTCCGAGATGCTCCAGCCGTCATACGCCTGGTGGAACTCCGCGTTCAGGACCATGATGTTCCTGTACACCCCGCTCCGCAGGAACTGGTGGGCGACGTGGAGTGCCCGCAGCCAACTCAGGCAAGCATCGAGCAGGTCGAAGCACGTGGCGTTGGCCAGGCCGAGCGCGTGGGTGAAGTAGTGCGACATGCCGGGCTCCACCCAGCCGCGGCCGACCCCCACGTAGAGCAGCAGGTCAATGTCCCCGGGCGACAGCTCGGCCTTCTCCAACGCCTCCTCGGCAGCGCGGAGGGCAAAGTCGCGGGCCAGCTCCCCCTCCTCGCGCCAGTGGCGGTACTTGGAGCCGGAGACGCGGAAGAGCGAGCGCATCCGCGCGGCCACCTGGTCGAGCTGCCGCGCCGACAGGCGGGCCGAGCTCGACTCGCGGACGAGTTCGATCACCTCCTCGTTGCTCACGCGGCGGCTGGGCATGCTGCACGCGATGCCACGAATCTTCATCCTCTCACTCCGTCCCCGCGCATCACGAGTCGAACAGGCTGGTTTCGCACCCCAGACCTCTCCGGAGCGCGAGGTTGAACAGGATTTCGATGGGCCACTGCTTCCCTGGCGGCAGGAGGATGCGGCGCGCGATGTTGCGCCAGGAGTAGACGCGCTTCCAGGCGCGGAGGAAGCGCTCCCGAAATGTCTCCTCCGCGGCTTCGCCGCCGGGGAACACGAGGGGGCCGAATCGGCGGGCCAGGTCGCGCCGGAGCCACCAGCGCTCGTCCTTCACCTTGCCCTCCGCGCGCAGCCGGGCCAGCAGAGCGGTCCCCGGATACGGGGCCAGGGGAAACCACTGCGTGAAGGGCACGCGGTTCCTCACCAGGAAGTCGCACGACTCGTCGAAGGCCTGGGTGTCCTCGGTGTCGAACCCGAAGATCAGGGTCGCCGCGAGGGCGATGCCCGCGCGGCGGTAGGCCCTGAGGTGTGCCGAGTAGTCCTCGACGACGTTGTGGGTCTTGCGCATCAGGCGCAACTGCTTGCTCGACAGGCTCTCGATCCCGATGCACAGGAAGACGCAGCCGCTCCTGGCGGCCAGCTCGATCAGCGCCCGGTCCTTCGCGGCCGCCAGGGTCGCCTGGCCCGCCCATTTGATCTTCAGGGGGATCAGAGCCTCGAACAGCTCGCGGGCGTACGCCGGGGAGGCGAAGATATTGTCGTCCACGAAGAAGCAGCTCCGCGCGCGGGCCGCCCGGACCTCCGCGACCACCTCGGCGACCGGGCGCGTCCGGTGCTGCCGGCCGTTGAAGACGGCCACCGTGCAGTACTCGCAGTTGTGGGGGCAGCCCCGGCCCGCCTGGATGGGCACCAGGGGGGTGGGAGCCAGGCGGAAGATGCCCCTGGGCCGCAGGGACATGTAGCGCGACGGATCGAGAAGCGAGAACCTGGGGGGCGGGAGATTCGCCAGCGGCGCGTAGCGCTCGGCCACGTAGCGCTTCTTCGCACAGCCCCGACGGAAGTCGTCGAGGAACTGCGGCCACGTCTCCTCCGCCTCGCCCACGACCACCGTGTCGGCGTGCTCCGCCGCCTCGTCGGGCGCCAGCGAGGCGTGGATGCCGCCCATCACGACCGGCACGCCCCGCCGGCGGAACTCGTCCGCGATCTCGTAGGCCCGCAGCGCCCGATTCGTGTACGACGTGATCCCCACCAGGTCCACTGGCTCGTCGTACTTCGGCTCGCCAAAGAAGTCGTTCTCGATGGCGATCTCGATGTCGCTCGGCGCCAGGGCGGCCAGGTGGGGCAGCGTGAGCGATGGCGTGAGGAGCCACTCCCCCCGCAGCAGCTTGCCGCTCCCGAGATACCGGGTCGGCTCGATCAGCTTGACCTTCAATCCACCCGTCTCCTTTTCCTGCCTTCCGCCCCAATAGGTGTCCGGATTGGATCATACCAGAACGCGGCTTCGCCTGCCAGGTGTAGGGCTCCGTGGGGTCACCACAGGGGCTTGCGCTCTCCCCCTTCGGCTGGGGGGCCGATGCGGAGGGCAACGTCGGGGGCTTTGACCAGGTGGGACAGGTCGAGGGGGAGGCCGGCGGCGTCGGCGGTGGCCTCAGTCTCGACGATGGGGGCGCCATTGGAGGTGTCGAACCAGTCGAGGCGGTAGCGGCCGGGGCGCAGGCCGGCGAGGCGGAGGCTGAAGCGCTCGAGGAGGGGCGGCGGCTCTTTCTTCACGAGTCGGCGGTGCCAGGTGTTGCGGCGGTCCTGGAACCAGAGGAGGGCCTGGGCGTCGGTGCGGAGGCCGACGATGCGGAGGTGGGTCCGTTCGTCGTCGCGGACGGGCTGCCAGGGCTGGCCGGGCCAGTCCACGCCGGCCAGGAAGCGGCCAAGGGCGCGGTAGTGGTAGTAGAGGTCGTTGGGCTCGACGTAGTCGTCCCACCACCAGAGCATGGGTGCGCCGGCGGCGCCGCTGAGGCAGGAGGCCCAGAGGGCGTTGTGGAGGTGGATGCCCGTGCGGTCAAGCTTGTTGAGGCGGTTCTCGCCGCCGCTGGGGTGGTAGCCGAACTCGGCGATGAGGAAGGGCTTCTTGAACTGGGTGAAGTCCTGGGCCTGGTCGAGCACCATCGCCGCGGCGTCGTACTGTTTGGGCGTCGGCTCCCAGTCCTCGCAGATGTACGAGTGGAGCTGGACGAAGTCGAGCGCGGGCATGGCCCAGAACTCGGGCCAGTCGGTGTAGGCGGCGAGGGTGTTAGTGACCAGGTGGCCGTAGGGGTCGAGGCGGCGGAGCTCGGCGGCCATCGCGGCAGTCCAGTCGAGCATGTAGGGCTCTTTGCGGGAGAGCACTTTGCCGCGCTCGCTGGGAGCGTAGTCCATTTCGTTCCAGAGCTCCCAGGCCATGACCTGAGGGGCGTGTGCCCATCGTGCGACGATGTAGCGGAGGCGGCGGAGGTAGTGGGCTTTGGCGGAGGCGTTGGTGAAGAAGTCGGCGGGCCTGTCGCACATGCCGCCGTTGGCCCGCCAGTACGGGCTGTGGCGGCGCTGGGCGAAGTCGTGGAAGTTGTCGAAGCAGAGCTTGAAGTGGATGCCGTAGGTTCGGGCGAAGGCGATGATGTGGTCGAG
>VGYV01000389.1 GCA_016872855.1 Planctomycetota bacterium | reverse complement strand
CGCCGCCAACGACGCGGATGCCCTGGGGCGCGAAGCCCGTCGCCGCCTTCAGCATCTCGATGGCGAGCTGAAGCTGGCAGGCCAGCCCTTCGAGCGCGGCGCGATAGACCTGGCCCCGCTGGGTGGAGATGGTGAGGCCGAGGAGTGTGCCGAGGGTGCCGTAGCGCCTCGTGGGGCCTGTGCCGGCGACGAAGCTGGGGATGAGGGTCACGCCGCCCGCGCCCGGGGCGAGGGACGCCGCCTCGCCAATCATGGTGGGATAGAGCTTCGGCGTATCGTTCACGTCGGCATAAAAGTGCTTGGCTAGCCACTCGAGGGCGCCGGAGCCCATCATCAGGAGTTGGGGGTTGAAGAGGCCGGGGAGGGCATCGGCCTCGATGATGAGGCCGCCGTCGAAGCCCGCTTTGTTTGCCTTGAACTGCGGCACGCGGGCCATGAGGATTTCCCAGGTGCCGGAGCTGAGGATGGCCTCGCCGGGGCGGGCGCCCGAGCCGATGGGGGCGAACTGCGTGTCGTGGCCGGCCGCGGTGACAGGCGTACCGGCAGGAATGCCCGTCGCCCGGCTCGCCTTCGCCGTGAGCGTGCCGATGGTTTCGCCGGATTCGACGAAGGGGGGGAAGAAGCTGGCGTCCACGCCCGCGAGGGCGAGCAGCTTGGGCGACCAGGCGCGGCGGGCGAGGTCCATTGCCATCATCGTCGAGGCGACCGTGTAGTCCATGCTCATCTCGCCGCAGAGGCGGTGGCTGAGGAGGCCGGCCATCATCATCCAGGCTTTGGCGTCGTCGAGGGCCTTGGGGGCGTTTTCGCGGAGCCAGATGAGGCGGAGGAGTGTGTTGAACGAGATGACCTGGTAGCCCGTGGTGCGGAAGAGGCCCCAGGCCGAGACCTGCTTCGTGATGGCGGCTGCCGTGGGCTGCGTTCGCGGGCACTGCCAGCAGATGGGGGGATAGGTGAGGCGCCCCTGGGCGTCCACCGGCGCGCCGTCGGCGCCCCAGGTGGTGATGGTGACGGCTGCGATGTCGCTCGGCCTGATCTTCGCGCAAACCTGCTGCGACAGGCGGCCGAGGCGTTTCCAGAGCGCCTCCAGGTCCCACACCACCCAACCCTTCTCGCCGCCGGGCTGCGGCCCGGGACCGCTCCGCGCGCCCGCCTGAGCCACAAGCGTCCCATTCTGATCAACCGCCACCACACGCGTGGTGGTTGAACCGCAGTCCATTACTATGGCGATGCGACGCGCCATGCATCTGCCTCCAATCTGGTTCATCCCTTCAGCCGCTCGCGGGCGTCGGGGTCGGCGAGGACGCCGAGGATTTGGCCGTAGTAGAGGGTGTGGAAGTCGCCGGAGCGATAGCAGTCCTTCACCACGGCGGGCGCGAGGGTGGCGGGGACGACCTGGTTCTTGTGGATGGTGCGGCACTCGTAGGCGACGACGCACTCCTCGATGATGGGCGCGGCGACGCGCTGGCCGGGGACGGGGGTCATGCCTGTTTCAAGGAACTTGTCGTGGTCGCGGCGCGAGCGCGAGCCGCAGAGGCCGACTGCCTTGCGCAGTTCGGGCGGCGGCACGTTCACCGTGAAATCGCCATTCTCTTCCAGGAGTTTCCAAGTGTGGCGAGAGGGGCGCACGAGCACGACGAAGACCGGCCGCCCCCAGATGATGCCGATCGTGCCCCAGCCGATGGTCATTGCGTTGAGCGTGCCGTCCTTCCCCTGCGTGGCCAGAAGGCAGCCGGGGTCAGAAAGCGCGGCCATCGTCTCCTGGAGGTAGTCTGTGTACGCAGCGGTCTGCTTCGGCATTGGCAGCTCTCTCCTTGCGTGATGCGTGACGCGTGACAAGAAGGAGCCAGCTCCTGGTTCTCTCTGATCACGCGTCACGAGTCACGCGTCTGGGGTTGTCCCTTGCCTCTCCAGTGCCTCGAGGTCGAGCATCATCCCATCCCTCGCGTCCACCACCTTCACCCCCGTCTCCTCGCTCATCCTCGCGGCGAGTTCCCAGGGCTTGGCCTGGAGGACGTTCATCCCGAAGTGGGTGACGATGGCCACGCGGGGCCGCACCTCGCCGATCAGCCGCGTGGCGTCCGCCATGTCCAGGTGCAGGATGCGACACTTCCGCTCGGCGTCCACCTGGTAGAGGACCATGTGCACGACGAGGAGGTCGCATGGGGCGTAGTGCTGGACGAGCTCGGGGAAGTAGAGAGTGTCGGCGACGTGGCTGATGAGCAGGCGGGGCGTCTCGATGCGTAGGCCGTATGCCTCGCCAGTGTGGAGGTGGCGGACGGGCGTCGAGAGCGAGACGCCTGGGGCGAGCTCCCACGACTTCCCCTCGCCGAGCACCTCGATGCGGCCGAGGTAGTCCCGCACGTAGCGGAGCACGATGGGGTCGCCGTCGAGGGCCTCGCCTGGGGCGAAGAGCGTGCCGCGGCGCTCGTGGCCCCCCTCCGTCATCGCCTCGATCATCACGTTCACGTCGCCTGCGTGGTCGAGGTGGCCGTGGGTGAGGAAGATGGCATCGAGCCGCGATGGGTCCACCTTCGGCCTGCTCGCGTGGCAGCGCACCAGGCAGCCCGGCCCGGGGTCCACGAGAAGCTGAAAGCCCCCAAGCGAGTAGAGCACACCGGCCGAGCTGCGGCGCTGGGTGATCATCACGAAGCGCGCGCCCGCGGTGCCGAGGAACTTCACGAAATCGCCCGTCGCCTTGGCCATGACGGCTATTGTAGGCTCCCAGTGCACCGTGTCAAGCCGCTCTCCCTGGGCACCACCAGTTGCGGGGGCAGGCGGCAGGGCGTAGAATATGGAGTAGGGCAGAGGAGCGCGCCGATGGCGAAGAAGTTGCCGCCGACCCACGTGATGAAGCGCAACGGACGCCTCGAGGCGTTCGACCCGCGCAAGATCACGACGGCCATCGTCAAGGCGCAGCGGGCCGTAGGGAAGGCCGATGCGGCCTTCGCCGAGCGCTGCACGCCGCTTGTCATCGCCCGACTCCGCAAGCAGCCGACGGTCGAGCAGATTCAGGACGCCGTCGAGCGCGTGCTCGTGCGCGAGGGGCGGGCCGACCTGGCGAAGGCATATATCCTCTACCGCCAGCGGCGGGCCGACCTGCGGCGCGTGAAGCGCCTCCTCGGCGTGGCCGACGACCTGAAGCTGCCGCTGAACGCCACGCAGGTGCTCGAACGCCGCTACCTGCTGCGCGACGAGCGGGGCGAGGTGGCCGAGACGCCGCACGAGATGCTCGTCCGAGTCGCCCGCGCCGTCGCTGCCCCCGACGCCAACTACCCGAACGCCGATGTGGAGCGCACGGAACACGAGTTCCTCGAAATGATGGTGCGGCTGGAGTTCCTGCCCAACTCGCCGACGCTGATGAACGCGGGCACTCCGCTCGGGCAACTGGCGGCGTGCTTCGTCCTGCCCGTGGGCGATTCACTCCCCGAAATCTTCGACACCGTGCGCGACATGGCCCTCATCCACCAGTCGGGCGGCGGCACGGGCTTCTCCTTCTCGCGCCTGCGGCCGAAGGGCGACATTGTGCGCTCGACCGGCGGCGTCGCCTCCGGGCCGATCTCCTTCATGCACGTCTACGACGAGACGACCAACACGATCAAGCAGGGCGGGCGGCGCCGCGGCGCCAACATGGGCATCCTGCGCGTGGACCACCCCGACATCGTCGAGTTCGTCACCGCCAAGCTCGACGGGGGGACGCTGCGCAACTTCAACCTCTCGGTCGCTGTGACCGACGCCTTCGTGAGCGCCGCCGCGAAGGGCAGGGACTACGACCTCGTGAACCCGCGCACGGGCAAGGCGGCCGGCCGCCGCAACGCGCGCGAGATGCTCGACCTCATCGCCACCTCCGCCTGGCGCTGCGGCGACCCCGGGCTCATCTTCCTGGATGAGATCAACCGCCACAACCCCACGCCCGCCGTCGGAGCCATCGAGGCGACCAACCCCTGCGGCGAGCAGCCACTCCTGCCCTACGAAGCCTGCAACCTCGGCTCCATCAACCTCGCCGCGATGGTGCGCGACGCGCGCCCCGGAGTCCGCCCCTCCGGGGCGGAAAAGCGCTTCCGCGTCGGAGACGCGGACTCCGGTGGCCGCCGTGCAGAGATGGACTGGGAGCGACTGGCCGACACGGTGCGCAAGGGCGTGCACTTCCTTGACAATGTGATTGATGCCTCCCGCTATCCGCTCGATGCCATCGCGGCGAACACGCGCGCCAACCGCAAGATCGGCCTCGGCGTGATGGGCTTCGCCGAGGCACTCATCAGGCTCGGCATCCCCTACGACTCCGATGAGGCCGCGGCCCTGGCCGAAAAGGTGATGGCCTTCATCGCAACCGAGGCCCGCAAAGCGTCGCATCAGCTCGGCGAGCAGCGCGGCTCCTTCCCCAACTTCGCCCTGAGCGTCTGGCCAGAACGAGGCTTCGGCGCCCTCCGCAACGCCACCTGCACCACGGTCGCGCCCACGGGCACCATCAGCATCATCGCGGGCTGCTCAAGCGGCATCGAGCCCCTCTTCGCCCTCTCCTATGTGCGGCACGTGTTAGACGGCGCCACGCTAATCGAGGAGAACGCTCTGTTCCGCGCCGCGGCGGAGCGTCGCGGCTTCTACAGCGACGACCTGATCCGCGAGATCGCCCGACGCGGCTCCTGCCGCGGCCTGAAGGGGGTCCCACGGGACGTGCAGCGCCTCTTCCCCGCCGCCTTCGACATCGCGCCCGAGTGGCACGTGAGGCTCCAGGCCGCCTTCCAGCGCCACACCGACAGCGCCGTCTCGAAGACCTGCAACCTCCCCCAGACCGCCGCCCCTGCCGACGTCCGCCACATCTACGAACTCGCCTGGAAGCTCCGCTGCAAGGGCATCACCGTCTACCGCTACGGCTCGCTCCCCGCCCAAGTCCTCGCCCTCGACGAAGACGCCTGCACCCGTTGCGACCGGCCATCCCAGGACGCCGCCCTCTCGTAATCGTCCTCGTCCTCGTCGTCGTCCTCGTCCTCGAAACGGTGTCAGGTGTTGGGTGTCAGGCGTTGGGGGGTAAGACCCACGGACTCAACGGTATGCGTCGCGGCGCAGGTCCACCGACTTCATGACGACGGTCCGAACGGCTTCGTCCACGCTGTAGAACACACGGAACTGACCGATGTGGTAGCGCCAGACCTCTGGGACATAGCCCCTGAGCTTTCGAATGTTGAGGCCGAAAAACGGTTCCTCACGAAGCTGGGGATAGACGTAGCTTTCCAGCTTTCTGCCGATGAAGCCTGCCTCCTGGGCAGGCAGCTTCCGGAGACTCTTGCGGAACTCGTCGGTCTCGAAGATTCTGAAGCTAGACGAAACGTCCACGTCGTGCCTCGGCATCTCGTTGAGCGCGTTTCAGGCTCTCGTTGAGTTCCTTGTTGCCACGGATCTCGTCCATCTCGAACTCGTCCACAAACTGCCCTCGCTCGATGAACCGCAACGCCGCGGTCTCGATGAAGTTCGATATGGGCCGGTTGTCTCGCTCGGCCAACCGGCGGAACCGGCGATACACGTCATCCTCCAGCCTCAGGGTCACAGTCTTCGACATGGGGGCCTCCTTTCTCTTGTCCCACAATAGAATACGCACGAATACGAACGAATGCAGGCGCTACAGATGGTCCCTACAGCCTCCCGCCGGTCGGCTACTTCCCGTGGTCGCGAAAGCTCTCCGGCTTGTGCTTGGCCCCGGGGCGCTCCGTCTTCGCGCGCGGGTCACGCTGCTGCTCCTTGAGGAGGGCCTTCTCCATCCGGGCGTCGTGCGCCGCTGAATCACCGAGGAACTTGACGGTGGGCGCCCAGAGCCAGAGCGCCACTGCGACAGCGATGGTCACCACAGCGGCAATGAGGAAGAGGCCGACGAACGCCCGAATGAAGAACCGCCCCGGCATTGGGTTCCCGCATGCCGGGCAGACGGCGGCTCGCCGCGAGAGGTAGCCCCCGCACTGGTCGCACTGCCTGTGCTCCATCATGCCCGTGCCCTCCTGCTTCCCCGGCTGCCTCCGGGGGCCTCTATGGGAGTTGAGCAGCTACTCTCCGTCCTCTGCGCTTGGCCAGGCGGGAGGTGGCGGGAGGCAGAGGCCAATGAGAGAGACGATGCGCTCGGCGGACCACGGAATCCTCTGGGCCATGAGGTTGTTCTCGATGTCGAGCAGATCCTCATTCGCCTTGTGTACCCATGCCCGCCAGTTGGTTTCATTGGCGCTCATAGAGCACCTTGCCCTCCCGCTCGATCGTGTAGAGGACCGTCCCCAGCATGTCCTTGAACCGGCGGACCTCGTCGGGGGTGTAAACGAGCAAGTCCATGGACCATCGGCGACGGGCGAAGAGCGCATCCACGGCGCGGATGCGGTCGCGGGGCGGCTTGTCGGTCTCCATCTCGACCAGGAGGTCGAGGTCGCTCTCCGGCCCGGCGTGGCCGCGTGCGCGGCTGCCGAACATCACGATCCGCCGCGGATGAAAGGCATCAACGATCTTGGCCACGATCTCGTCCACAGGGGGCTCAGCCATTGAATCGCCTCCTTCGGGCCAGCTCCCGGCACTCTCCCCATCATACATTCCGGCCGCATCGTGTCAACGCGGGAAGCGGATGTGGGTGCAGTAACGGATTTGTGCGCCGCCCGCCGTCGTTCGTAGTTCGGCGTTTACGCGGCTCTTCTCTCCGCCCTGGCAGCCCTGAAGACCGCCTGAAGGCCGAACTACGAACAGGAACGCCCGCTACGGCGCGCAAATCCGTTATTGCACCCAGCGGATGTTCACGTGGTGGGTTCCGCGTGCAGGTGTGCACACCCTACGTCGTTTCTGTTGAGGAAAGCCGAATTCGCCGAACTCGGGCCGTGCTCGGAAGCCAAAGACTGGCTGAAGCCAGGACTCCGAACGCGTTCGTTCCTTGTTTGGAGTCCTGCCTTCAGGCAGTCTTGGCTTTCCGCAACAGAAACTACGTCCTAACCTCCCGCAGGTTTGGAACCTGCGGGAGGTCGGGTCCGCTCTACCGTTTGCGCCGATAGGCGCCGTGCTTGTGGACGAGTTCGATGACGCGCTGGTAGGAGGCGAAGCTGACGTTGTCGGGGACGGAGTGGTCGGAGTGGTAGATGTAGCCGCCGCCCTTCTTGGCCGTGCCGACTTTGGTGCGGATTTCGTCCTCCAGGGCCTTGGGGTGCTTGTCGGCGGCGGCCATCTTGCGGACGTCAATCCCGCCCATGAAGGCCAACACGTCGCCATACTTCTTCTTGAGCGCCAGCAGGTCCATGCCCGCCTTGACCTCGAGGGGCTGGAGACAGGTCCAGCCCGAATCGAGGAGGTCGGGGACCAGCTCGGTGACGTTTCCGCACGAGTGGAGGATGCAGGGGAGGCCGCGGCGCTTGAAAGGCTCCAGGTAGCGGCGGTGGGCGGGCTGGAGCAGTTCGCGGTAGGCACGAGGGGAGAAGAAGAGGCCGTTCTTGTAGCCCAGGTCGTCGTAGTAGAAGGCGGCGTCGAAGTCAATGCCTCGGGCGAACAGCTCCTCGACGATCTGCACGGCGAGGTCGGCCTGCATCATGAATATCTCGGCCACCCAGTCGGGTTGCTCGGCGATGGCGGTGAGGAGGCCGACGGGGCCGAGGAGGCTGCCCGAGTTGAGATCGTAGCCGATTCCGCCGCCGAAGGTGAGGAAGAGGCCCTTCGCCCGCGCGTTGTCGTGGGTCTTCTTCACGTTTTCCCAGTTCAGGCGGGTCTCGTCGTACTTCAGTGCCGCCTTCCGCTCGTCCCAGTCCCGGCGGGTCTTGACCGTGAAGTCCACGAGTTCGGGCGTCGAGGTCTTGCCCTTCCAGTTGCGGTGGACGGCTCCGTTGGAGCCGCGCTGGACGACGTATTCGTCGGTTTCTTCGAGCCCTGGCATCGGCTCGGACATCGAAGCCCGCCTTCTCTCTGTCGTCCCGCTGAGAGCGGGTGTCTGCTGACGAAGTGGCCGTCCTCTCCGTGGGAGAGAGCCAGGCTGAGCGACCAGTAGGCCATCGCAAGAGCCGCCATGCGTGTTGCGAGGCAGGGACCGTCCGGACATTCAATGATTCTATAGAATGATC
>VGYV01000388.1 GCA_016872855.1 Planctomycetota bacterium | reverse complement strand
GGGGGCGTCGTCGCCGCCAATCACTTCCACTGTGCCACGCGAGACGAGTGGCTTCAGGCCGAGGAGGGGGGCCTTCTTGCCGTCCTTGCCCGTGAGGGTCGGCTCGCCCCAGACGCCCTGCGGCTTGTCGGCGCCGGCCTGTGGCGCGGCGTGGCTGAGCCAGAGGACGTCGAGGCCGCTCACGCGCACCTTGATGTGGCGGGGGCCTTTCTGCCCGGTGTCGGCCTCGAGGGCGAAGGGCTGGAAGCTGGCCGGCAGGCTCTTCGCCGCGGGGTCGCTGAGCTTCTCCGCGCGGGTCTGCTCGGCGGCCATCAGGGCCTCGCGCGAGGCGAGCATCGTCTCCTGCCAGGTGGCCTTACGGGTGTAGAAGGCGGGGTCGGCGGCGGACGCGGCGGAGGCAGCAGCCAACAAGATCGCGGCGAACCACTTCATCAAGCAGGTCCTCTCGAAAGGGGTCACTTGGTCTCGGGCGGCGGGGCGCCGAGCTTCTCCCGAAGGAGCTTGGCCGCGGCGTCGAGCTGGGGGTCTGGAGGCTTCGCACCGAGGGGGAGGTTCAGCTTCTCGATCTCTGCGCGGCTGGGGTACTGGACAGCGAGATCGGGCTCCAGCCCCCTGCCCTCGATGGAGCGGCCCTTGGGCAGGATGTAACGGCCGGTGCTGAGGAGGATGCCGGAGCCGTCGCCGAGGGGGAAGCGCTTGGAGACCGCGCCCTTTCCGTAGGTCTTGACGCCAACGAGTCTGGCCCGGCCGTGGTCCTGGAGGGCGCCGGCGAGGACCTCGGCGGCGCTGGCGCTGCGGGCATCCACCAGCACGGCCATCGGCAGCTCCTCGGCCGGGCCGCCGCGCGTGGCGTGGAAGGTGCGGTTCTCGTCGGGGCAGCGGTTCTGGGTGGAGAGGATGACGCCCTCGGGGACGAAGAGGTCGGCGATGCGGATGGCCTCGTCGAGGAAGCCGCCGTCGTTGTTCCGCAGGTCGAGGACGAGCGCGCGCATGCCCTGGCCGCGCAGCGCAGCGATGCCGTCGGCCACCTTGGCGGCCGCCCCGTCGGGGAAGTCGCCCAGGTCCAGGTAGCCGATGCCGTCGGCGAGCAGCCGGGTCTCGATGACGGGGCGGGTGACCTCGGCGCGGACGACCGTGATGTCCAGCTCCTCGAACTCCTTTCCGGGTGGTTCCCCAGGTCCGCCCGCCTTGGGCCGGCGGATGTGGAGGGTGACCCTGGTGCCCTTCTCGCCGCGCAGAACATTGGAGGTGGCGGGGACGCTGGTGACGACGGCGAAGTCGTGCTTGACGGGCTCGCGGAGGCCGTCGGGGTCGTGCTCGAGCGCCCAGAGGACGACGTCGCCCGGGCGGAGGCCGGCCTGGGCGGCGGGCGAGTCGTCGAAGACCTTGGCGATGAAGAGCTTGCGGTCCCGGGTGAGGTCAATCTGGATGCCGAGGCCGGCGTAGTGGTCGGTCTCGCTCTCCTGGAGGCGGCGGTGTGCGACGGGTGGGAGGAAGGCGCTGTGGCGGTCCTTGAGGCCCTCGACCATGCCCTCGATGGCGCCGTGGACCAGTTCGTCGGCGGACCGTGGCTCGACGTATTCTTCGAGGCACACATCGAGAGCTCGGCCTAAGGCGGCCATCGCCCGGTACCGCCCCGACACCCACGAGCGCACCGGCCCCTGGAAGGCGTGGAGCGCCATGAGCAGGAGCAGCACGAGGGTGAGGAAGGGCAGGTGCTGGGGGGAAGAGGGGGCGGAGGGCCTCTTTGGTTCGTCAGCCATGGGCGGCCTCGCGACGGGTTCCCGCGCGTCCCATTGCGGATTGGCGATTGCGGATTTCGGATTTCAATCAGCAATCAGCAATCTGAAATCTGCAATTCACCTCCCGCTCAACTGGCGAGGAGGGCGAGGACGAGGTTGGCGCCCGGCGCCTTCTTGTCCTTCTCCACCAGCTCCTCGAAGCCGTCGAGGGGGATCGCGGCGGCGAGAGTGACGGTCGTTCCTGCCCTGGCGATGCTGACGGCGGCGTCGGCGCCGAGGAGCTGTCGCAGGGCGCGCTGTGCGCTGGCCCTGGCGAGCTGGGCCTCGAGCGCCTGGGCAGCGGCGGCGTCGGTCGCCACGAAGCGAATGGCCAGCTCGACGGCGGCGCGGGTGGAGGCGATGGCATAGAAGGTGGCTTGGACGCCCTCGCCGGCCTCGGCCAACACGTCCTTGAGGTTCGAGGCGACGATGCGGCCGCCGGCCTTTTCGAGGCGGTAGTAGAAGGCGCCGCGGGCGAGCGCGGGCGCGAAGGCGGCGGCGAAGAGCGGGTCGTCGAGCGCGTGGCCGCGGATGCCGGCCCGCCCCTTGAGGAAGCGGCGCACGCCCCAGCGGTCGCCGAAGCAGGCCACGCTCGACCCCACCGCGGCATAGGCGTGGTCCACACCCTCCTCGTCGCAGTAGAGATACGTGTAGCCGTCCACCGCGCCCTGCTTGATGTGGAGCTGGACTGCGGCTTTGCGGGTATCGCGGAGCTCCTTCTCGCGCGTCTCGATGGCCTGCTCGAAGCAGTCGCGCATCACGTCGGGCTGGAAGCGCCCGAGGAGAATCGTGCTGTCGTCGGTGGTCACCAGCGCCGCCACGTCGCGGCGGAGGTCAATGCGGAACCTCTCCTCCGTGGCGTGGAGCGAGGCGGCGACGGAGTGCTTGGCAGCGCGCAGCATCAGGCACGCGGGGCTGTCGAGGAAGCGCCGCACGTCCACCACCTGCACCACGCTCTGGCCCCTGGGCACCAGCTCGATGGGTGCGCGGCGCGGGGAGAGGACCAGGATGACGAGGACAATGAGGACCACGAGCGCGCCGCCGGCGTAGAGGGCCAGCTTCTGGTGCTGGGGGTTGGGGCCGGGCGAGGGCACCGGCGCCACGTGCGCCGCGGGAATGAGCGGCGGCGGCGCGGCTGCCCCGGGGTCGCCTCCAGCGCGCCCCGCGCGCGGCCCCGGCCGGCAGCCTCTGCCCCTCTGGGAAATCGGCAATCGGAAATTGAGAATCGGCAATCCCCTATCGTGGCCCCCGCGCCAGGGCGACGCGCCCCGTGCGGCACAGCTCCTTAATGCCGAACGGCCGCACGAGGGCGATGAAGGCCTCGAGCTTCTTCTCCGGCCCCGACAGCTCGACCATCAGCTCGCTCGCGCTCACGTCCACCACACGCCCCCTGAAGAGCGTGACCAGCTCGATGATCTCGCCGCGGCGCCCCGACGGCGCGTTGATCTTGATCAGCATCAGGTCGCGCTCCACGTAGTCCCGGCCCGAGAAGTCCTGGACCTTGAGCACGCTGATGACCTTGCGGAGCTGCTTGACGACCTGCTCGAGGACCTGCTCGTCCCCCTCGACGACCACGGTCATGCGCGAGACGGCCGTGTCCTCCGTCTCGCCGACGGCCAGGCTGTCTATGTTGAATCCGCGGCCGGCGAACAGCGTCGAGATGTGCGCCAGCACGCCCGGTTCGTTCTGCACCAGTGCCGAGATGATGTGCTTCACGCGAACCCTCTTCATGGTCCGACAGGCTAGCCACACCGCAAGCCTGCCGAACGGCGCGAGTCGTAGGCTTGCCTCGCCCCTATCCTAGCGCGAAGCCAAGCACGTGTCAACGAGAGGCGGCGCTGGGCCGCAATCATGGCTTGGGCGCCCGCGGGGCCTCAGGCTCGGCGAGGTCGGGAGGCGGCAGGCTGCCCTTGCCCTCGCACTGGGGGCAGGTGACGGTCTTCCTCTCCCGGCATCTGGCGCATGGGGTGACGATGGTGAAGATGCCCGTGGCTTTGCACTTCGAGCACTTCAGGTAGCCGGTGCCGCCGCACCTGCCGCACCGGGCCACGCCGTCGCCGCCGCATTGGTTGCAGGGCAGGGCGCCGCCGAGGACCTTGCCCGTGCCGTTACAGTTGGCGCAGCGGACGCGGCCCTTGGCGTGGCAGTAGCCGCAGGGGCCGCCGCCCTTGCCCTTGCAGACGTCGCACTCCTGGCGCTCGATGCTCGCGATGCCCTTGCCGCCGCAGTCGGGGCAGGGGACTGTGGTCTGTCCCTTGCACGTTGGGCACTCCTGGGGGGAGAAGCGTGCGAGGAGGGCCAGCTCGCGGGCCACGTCCGCGCCGTTGGCCCGCGCGGCCTGGATGCGCTTGCGGGCGCCGTCGAAGTCGCGCTCGCGGCCGCGCTCGCGCGTGGCGAGGAGGAAGAGGCCCAGCTTGGCCTCTACGGCCGCGGCGGAGGCGCCGTAGCCGCGGATGGCGAGTTCGATGGCGTCGGCAGGCGCCAGGTCGGTGATGCGCTTGGCCAGAGCATGGGTGCCGATCTTCATGGCGATCTTGTCGTCAGTGACCTCGACGACTTCGCCCGCGAAGCCGGCAATGCGTAGCCTGTCGCCAGGCTTGAGCTTGCGGGCGCCGGCCTTGGCCATGTCCCAGACCTCGGTAGCGGTGCGGACGAGGTGGAGGAGGTCCCTCGTTTCCTCCCGCACGGGGTCGAGGTCGTTGTTCACGACGGCTGCGTCGGCCAGGTTGCGGGCCTCGCGCAGCTCGCGGGCGTCGAGGTGGGCGAAGATGGCCTTCGCCTCCTTGACGTAGAGGGCGCGGGCCTTGCGCTTCGCCTCGGCCATCTTCTTCTCGTAGTCTGCCTCGACCGCGGCCAGGGCCGCCTTGGCCTTCGCGGCGATCTCGGGCACCACGCACTCGGCGTACGGGCCGTAGAGGGCCTTCGCCTCGTCGAGCCGCACGTCGGCCACGAGCTTCTTGCCCTGGCCGTCGCGCGCGTCGTAGGCGGCGAGGGCATCCTTCCGCCACTGGAGGCGGAGCTGCTCGATGCGCGCGATGGCCGCGCTGGTGCGCAGCGCGGTGGGGAAGGTGTCGAGCAGGGCGAACGCCTCGTTGATCTTCCCTTCCTTCAGGAGAGCGTCGGCGCGGGCCGTGCGCTCCTGGAGCTCCGTCTCCACGGCCGTCGCCGCGCGGTCCTCGATGCCTCGCAGGCGCAGCTCGGTCTGCCGCAGCAGGTCGAGGCCCTCGGGGGGCAACTGGCTGCGCCGCGCGGCGGGGAAGTCGTCGAGCACGCTCCTGAGCCGCGCGGCCAGGCCGGCCGCGTCGCGCGGGTTGTCCTTCTCGAACGCATTGGCGCGGTCCACCGCGCGCGACAGGTCGCGCATCAGGACGTCCGCCGTCACGCGGCGGCTCGTGTCGGGCGCCGGCACCCGCACGCTCGTGCGCGGGCTGGGCACGAGCGTCGTGCCGACATCGTGGTGCGTCCCTGACCGCGTGCCGCCCTGCCGCGGGCGCAGGGTGATGGCCAGGACCGCCACGGCAGCCACGGCCAGGATGATGCCCACGGCGGCCACCGTCGGCGCGTTCGACCGCCGGCGCCGCGCAGCCAGCGCCCGCACCTGGGCCACCCGTGCGGCCGGCGCGCGGGGCGCCTCGGCGGCGCTCTCGATGGCCGCCACCACGTCGGCCGGCGTCGCGTAGCGCTGAACGGGGTCCTTCGCCGTCATCTTCTCGACCAGGCGGGCCGCGGCCGGCGACACGTCAGGTGCCAGGCGCCGTAGCGGCGGCAGCGGCTCGGCCACCACGGCGGCCGCGATGGCCATCGGGTTCGCGCCCTGGAACGGCAGCTCGCCCGTGAGCATCTGGAACAGCGTCACGCCCAGCGAGAAGATGTCGGCGCGGCAGTCTATGTCGGGCTCCGAGCGTATCTGCTCCGGCGCCACGTAGGCGGGCGTGCCCATGAAGCGCTCGTCGTCCGTCCCCTCGGGCGTCCCCTTGCCGATGGCCTTGGCCAGCCCGAAGTCGGTCACCCGCACCCGCCCGTCCGAGGTCACCATGATGTTGTCGGGCTTGATGTCGCGGTGGATCAGGCCCTTGGCGTAGGCGTGGTCGAGCGCGCGGGCCACGTCGGCCGCGATGCCCAAGGCGCGCTCCTCCGGCAGCGGGCCGCGCGCGAGCATCTTCGCCACGGTCTCCCCATCCACGAACTCCATGGCGAAGTAGTAGAAGCCCTGGCTCTCCCCCACGTCAATGGCAGCCACGATGTTCGGGTGATTCAGGCGCCCGGCGGCGCGGGCCTCGCGGAGGAAGCTCTGGACGAACTCGTTGCTGCGGGCGAGGCGCGGCGAGAGGATTTTGAGAGCGACGATGCGGCCCAGCTCCTTCTGCCGGGCCTTGAACACGCTGCCCATGCCGCCCTGGCCGATCTTCTCGAGGAGCTCGAAGCCGCCCAGCTCGCGCGGCACCTTGGTTGCGGCCTTACTCGCCGCCATCGCCTGGTGCACCAGCGCGGCCTGCCGCTCGTTGAGCAGGCCCCGCTTCAGCAGCAGGTCGGGGGCCGTGGCCACGCCGCCCAGCGCCTCGATGTCGCGCAGCGCCGCGAGCGCCTCCTGCGCCTGCTCGGGGGTCAGGTGCCCGCTGGCGGCGGCGAACCGGATGAACTCTTCGTCGCGTGGATTCGGCATCCGCTCGGCCTCTCTCTGGGCCATACCCCCATGACGTGGGAAAGCTAGCCTTGCCCACTACCCAACTATATCCAACCACTGACGGGAAGTCAACCGCCGTGTCGGCGAGGCCAGGTAGCCCTCGGCGATTCGGTGACGCCCTCGCCGGCAGCAAGACTGCCTAAAGGCAGGACTCCGAACCAGGAGACGCACCCGTTTGGAGTCCTGCCTTCAGGCAGTCTTCACCCCAATAAGCCGAACCGCTGAAGGCCACTCAGGCGCGGGCGACGCGCTTGGCCATGCGGAGGACGTTGCCCTTGCCGGGGCGCGCCTTGTGCTCGAACTCGGTCATGTACTGGGCGGCGAGAGGGAACGCAGAGCCGCTCAGCGGCTTGCCGTGGTCGGCGAAGCGGAACGCCAGCTCCTCGTCCCTGCACAGGATGAGCACCTGGAACGTGTTGTCGGTGTTGCCGTCGTAGGCCCGCTGGTGCACCACGTCGCAGATTTCGCCTATGGCCTTCTCCAGCCGCGCGCGGTCGAGGTCCGTGTAACCCTTCCAGTTCGGCAGCGCCGCAACCATCTGCTGGAACGCGCGCATGATGCGCGGCTGGCAGGGCAGCGTGACCTCAATGGTGTGGCCCACGCGCGCCCGCGCGCCCTCCACCTGCCCCGTCGGCTGCACCGCGTACACCGCGCTGCAATGCGGGCACCGGTAGCGCCCGGCCTGGGCGAACTCCAGGGTGACGGCGCACCCGACGCACTGGGAGCGGACGGGGAACGAGGGCGCTGCGCCCGGGGCGACCGCAGGAGCGGCGCTCGGGGCCGCCGCCTCGGGCACCACACGGGCCGGCTCCGGGGCGCCCTGCACCGCGCTCACCTGCGCACGCGCCTCGGCCAGCGTCTTCGCTATCGGCAGCACGCTGTTCACCCCAATGATCTCCATCAGCGAGTAGACCTTGGGGTGAAGGCTCATCAGCACCAGTCCGCCCCCCTTCTCGTGGAACTGGTCGAGCAGCACCACCAAGTCGCCGATCGCCGTCGAGTTCGCGTAGGTCACGCGCTCCATGTCCAGGATGCAACGCGTGCTGCCCTCGCCCAGCACCCCTTTCATCGCGTTCAGGAACTCGTCTCGCGTCGGCTGGTCGAGCGCTCCACCGAGGCGCACGACCACGCCCTTGTCAATGCCCTGAAGGGGCTCGATCTTGATCTCGAGGCTGCTCATCGTTGCGCTCTCCCAGGGGGTTCCGCGGCGCTTCCCCACGCCTTGACCGTGCGAGCCATTATTTTACACCCCGCCTGCCGGGGTGTCAAGTTGACAGCGACCGCCTCCCCGGTGTAACCTGCCGCTAAATGGCTTTCAGCGATTCGGCGGCGCCTTCAGAGGGGACAAGACTGCCTAAAGGCAGGACTCCGAACCAGGAGAGCGGCTCGTTTGGAGTCCTGCCTTCAGGCAGTCCTTGCCCCAATGAGCCGAATCGCTGAAAGCCATTTAGGTTTTCCGCACGATGTGGGCGGGGCCTCCGCGCCCCGCGCGGGGCAGAGACGCCCCGCCCACAGGACCAGCGCGCCCCGCGCGGGGCAGAGACGCCCCGCCCACAGGGCCAGCGACACATGAGGAGACCGCGATGAAGATGAGAACG
>VGYV01000387.1 GCA_016872855.1 Planctomycetota bacterium | reverse complement strand
AGAGCTTGGCCTCGGCGAGAAGCTCATCCGCTTCGGCGGCCTTGCCAAGTATGCGGGCCGCGTCGGCGGTGCACAGCAGCCCGCGCAGGTTCCAGAAATCGTAGCCGGGAATGTGATGCTTGCCGTCCCACAGGTTCTCGCCATCGGCGGGCGCGGCAGGCAGCACGCCCGCGAAGGGCGAATCGGCCGGGGCCTGGCGGCGGGCCTTCATCATCCAGTCCACCGCCTTCCGCATCTGGGGATACGCCTTCTCCAGCCATTCGCGGTCGCCCGTTATTTTGTGGTATTGCCAGAGCACCCAGAGCGCCTGGCCGTTGGCGTCGAACTGATTGCTCTGCGACTCGAAGCGTCCGTCGGCCCGCTGGCGCTTGAGGTAGACGGCAACGGCCTTGGCTGCGGCGTCCGCGAGGCCGGCCTCTTCAAGCTCCATGATCTGGTAGCCGCCGTCGCGGATGTAGAACTCGTCGTAGAAGCCCTCGCCGCCGTGGAGTTCGCCGTGGTCGTTGGCGATGAGCTGACAGACGTGGGCCGCCAGGAGCGCCTCAGTCGCCTTCTTGCACGGCACGGTGATTCGCGCGGCCTTGAGGATGAGGCCGCGCCAGAACTCCGCCGTGCGATCGAGCCACAGCTTGGCGTCCTCCTTGGTGGGAGAGGGAGAAGGGACAGAAGGGACAGAAGGGACAAAAGGGACACAGACAATGGCATCGGCGCTCTGCCCCGGGGCCAGGGGCCAGGTGATGGAGTGTGGCTTCCGCTCATCAATCGTCAGCTTGGCCCCGGCGGGCGCTGCGCCGGTGTTGGTGGCCTTGGCAACGATCCAGTTCATGAAGTTCTCCCCCTCGGTCGGCCAGTCGAAGGCTTTCTGCCAGTCCTTGGCGGAGGGGAGGGGGGTGGCCCAGAGGGTGAAGTCGTAACGGACATCGCCATCGCGGGCGGTGAGGAGGATGATGGGGAGCCAGCCGTCGAGAAGGGTCTTCGTCTGCTCGCGGCTCAGGGGCGTGAGGTCGCGACCGAAGCGAATCGTGACCTTTGCCTTGTTCGGCAGGAGCAGTTCGTTGGCGGGCGTGATGCGGGTGCCGTTGCGATAGTCCTTCAGGCCGATCACGTTCCAGGAGTTGCGGAAGTAGTCAAATGGCTCCTCCGCGGCTCGCAGGAGAGAGAGTGGGAGGAGTATAACGAACGTGATCCTCATGAATCTGCCGCCCATGTGCCTGGCCTCCTTGTCTCTCAGTGCACCGCCCAACGGTAACGGGGGCAATTCCTGTATGCGCTCTCGCCCTCCTCCCGAAGGGAGGACAGGAGCTAGCCGGCGGCTTCAGCCGCCGGATGGCAACGCCGACATCGCGCGAAGTCCCGAAGGGACGGCAGAGCAGGCCGCCCGTCGGTTGGAACGATCTCTGCCGTCCCTTTGGGACTGCGCGGGGGTTGCTCCGCGATCCGGCGGCTGAAGCCGCCGGCAAAGTACTACTGTCCCTTCGGGACAGGGCCAGAAGGCCAAAGCCACAGTCATCGCCCCATCCTTCGTGGGCGGCGCACTCAGCCGACGATGGCCTTGCGCACGCGGGCGAAGGCGTTCATCGCCAGGTCCATGTCCGCCTGGGTGTGGGCGGCGGAGATTTGGACGCGGATTCGTGCGGCGCCCTTGGGGACGACGGGGTAGCTGAAGCCGATGACGTAGATGCCCTCGGCCAGGAGCATCTCGGCCATTCGCGTGGCAAGGGCGGCGTCGCCGAGCATGATGGGGACGATGGGGTGATCGCCGGGGCGGATGTCGAAGCCGCGGGCGGCCATGCCGGCGCGGAAGTAGCGGGTGTTGGCCTCAAGCCTGTCGCGGAGTTCGGTGGATTCGCTCAGGATGTCGAGGACGGTGAGGCTGGTTGCGGCGATGGCGGGCGAGAGGGTGTTGGAGAACAGGTAGGGGCGGCTACGCTGGCGGAGGAGTTCGATGATCTCTCTGCGGCCGCTGGTGAAGCCGCCGCTTGCGCCGCCCAGGGCTTTGCCCAGGGTGCTGGTGAGGATGTCCACGCGGCCCAGGACTCCGCGGTACTCGTGTGTGCCGCGCCCCGCTTTGCCGAGGAAGCCTGTGGCGTGGGAGTCGTCGAACATCATCGCGGCGCCGTAACGGTCGGCCAGATCGCAGATGGCGTCGAGGGGGGCGATCGTGCCGTCCATCGAGAACACGCCGTCGGTAGCGATGAGGCGCAGACGGGCGGAGGCGGCTTCCTTGAGGCGGGCCTCGAGGTCGGCCATGTCGCAGTTCTTGTAGCGGAAGCGCTGGGCCTTGCACAGGCGGATGCCGTCAATGATGCTCGCGTGGTTCAGCTCGTCGCTGATCACGGCGTCCTCCGGCCCGAGCAGTGTCTCGAAGAGGCCGCCATTCGCGTCGAAGCAGGAGCTGTAGAGGATCGTGTCCTCGGTCCCGAGGAACTCGGTGAGACGTGCCTCCAGTTGTTTGTGAAGTGCTTGTGTGCCGCAGATGAAGCGGACGGAGGCCAGGCCGTAGCCCCAGCGGTCGTAGCTCGCCTTTGCGGCGGCGACGACGCGTGGGTGGTTGGCCAGGCCGAGGTAGTTGTTGGCGCAGAAATTCAGCACCTCGCGTCCGCCTGCGACAGCGATTCGCGGGCTCTGGGGCGACGTGATCACGCGCTCAGTCTTCCAGAGGCCCGCCTGGCGAATCTCGTCCAGAGCGCGTACCACCTGCTTGCGTAGCGTATCGTTCATGGAGGGCTCCCTACTCTCATGTCTGTTCGCCGGCGGATGGGAGAACCACCGAGTTCCCTCCAGGCTTCCTCCCGAAGGGAGGACAGAATGATCGCAGCGCCCGAATCACGCGAAGTCCCGAAGGGACGACAGAAAACGCCGCTCTCTCGGTGGAACCCCTCCTGCCGTCCCTCCGGGACTGCGCGGGGTGTGCTCCGTGATCCGGCGGCTGAAGCCGCCGGCTAAGTCCTATTGTCCCTTCGGGACAAGGCCAAAAGGCCAACGCCACCACGGCCATTCTCTTGCCTGCGGCGCGGGTGCTCATCGTTCGCTCCAGTTGAGGACGACTTTGCCGCATTGGCCTGAGCGCATGACCTCGAAGCCCTTGTCGAACTCGGTGTAGTGGAAGCGATGGGTGATGACGGGCGTGATGTCGAGGCCGCACTGGATCATCATGGTCATCTTGTACCAGGTTTCGTACATCTCGCGGCCGTAGATGCCCTTGAGGGTGATGCTGTTCCAGATGACGGTCGGCCAGTCAATGGCGGCGTTGGGGAGGATGCCGAGGAGTGCGATCTTTCCGCCGTGGGCCATGTTGGCGAGCATGTCGCGGAATGCCTCGGGGCTGCCGGACATCTCCATCCCGACGTCGAATCCCTCCTTCATTCCGAGCTGCTTCTGCGTCTCGGCGATGGAGTCGCGCCTGGCGTCGAGGGCCCGCGTGATGCCCATCTTCTTCGCCAGGTTCAGGCGATAGGGATTGACGTCGGTGATCACGATGTGACGGGCGGAGCAATGGCGCGCGATGGCGGCGGCCATGAGGCCAATCGGCCCTGCCCCAGTGATGAGCACGTCCTCGCCCATCACGTCGAACGATAGGGCGGTGTGGGTGGCGTTGCCCAGCGGGTCGAAGGAACTGAGCACTTCGAGCGGGATGCTCTCGTCGCAGGCCCAGACGTTGGTGACGGGGATGGCGAGGAACTCGGCGAATGCGCCGTCGCGATTGACGCCGACGCCAACGGTTCGCGGGCACAGGTGGCGGCGGCCGGCCAGGCAGTTGCGGCAGCGCCCGCACACCACGTGGCCCTCGCCGCTCACCAGGTCGCCGGGCCTGAAGTCGGTCACGTTGTCGCCGAAGGCCTCGACGACGCCGACGAACTCGTGGCCGACGACGGTGGGCACGCGGATCGTCTTCTGCGCCCAGGCGTCCCAGTTCCAGATGTGCACGTCGGTCCCGCAGATGCTCGTCTTCAGAATTCGGATCAGCACGTCGTTCCTGCCCACCTCGGGCATTGGGACGTCCTGGAGCCACAGCCCCTCTTCAGCCTTCGACTTGACGAGTGCCTTCACGGCGTTGCGCCTTTCGTCTCAAGAGGTCCCGCTGATGCGCCTGCGATTATACCCCAACCCCTTGCCCGCAGCAATCCCCTTGGGTGCAATGCCCCGAGTACGGCTCCGTGCGGAGGGCGCCGGGCAACCGGCGTCCCCTGCCGCGAACCCGCCTCCCGCGTCCCGGTTGACTCTGTGTGCTGGCCGGTGCTAGAATAGCGGTGTGTCAGGGGGTAGCTTCGCGGCCCGTTGTCCGGGGGATTCGATGCGGGGTCGCGCCTTCACATTGGCGGCGGGCCTCATGGGCCTCGGCGCGGCCATGGCCGGAGCACTGCCCCGGGGCGTCCGCGTCTCCGTCCAGCTCGACCGCGTCGTTGGCAAGGTCTCGCCGTACCTGTTCGGCTGCGCGCTCCCCGCGCCGGGCTCGCCGGGGGCGGATGCGCTGCTGCCCGAGCTGCTGCGGAACCGCAGCTTCGAGAAGGGGGCGCTGACAGGCCCAAAGCCCATGCCCGAGGGCTGGAGCAAGTCGCACGGCTGGCAGCTCTACGCCTTCGGCGGCAGGTTCATGATCGTGCGGGCCGACCCCACGCGGAACGACCCGCTCGTGCTCCTCGGGCAGCGGAACTGGGAGGCCTATCGCCTGAGCGTGCGGGCGCGGAAGATTGACGGGGCCGATGGCCTCGCCGTGCTCTTCGACGTGCAGGACCGCCGCAACCACGTCCGCTGGACCCTCGGCGCGAACGGCAACTCCCAGCACGTCCTGGAGTCGGTCGGCGAGGGCGCCCCGCGCCTGCTCACCGCCCCCGTGCCCGGCCGCATCGAAACGGGGCGCTGCTACCGCATCGAGGTGAGCCTGCGCCGCGGCGTGCTCCAGTGCTCGCTCGACGGCCGCCTCGTCCACCACGTCGCCCAGACGCGCTTCCCCCACGCAGGCTTCGGACTCGGCGCGACCGACTCGACCGCCGAGTTCTTCGACCTCGCCGTCTACGCCCCCAAGGACACCCCGCTCTTCCTCCTCGACAACCCGTCCGCGACCGGCGACGACACGCTGGCGAGCGACTGGACGCCTCTGCGGTCGAAGGGCAACAAGGCCGCGTTCACCTGGGACGCGCTTTACCCGCTCAACAGCCACTTCAGCCAGGCCGTCAGCGTCTCCGAATACCAGGGCGGGGACGCCGGGCTGGCCCAGGAGGGCATCCCCATCACGGGGGGCGAGACCTACAAGGGACGCGTCTACCTCCGGGGCACTGGGCGGGCGCCCATCACCGTCTCCCTGCGCTCCGCCGCGGGCAAGGTCTACGCCGCCCAGACCCTTGGCGAGCTGACCGGCACCTGGCAGGCCCACGACTTCGCGCTCAAGCCCAGCGACTCGGACCCCGAGGCCCTGTTCTGCCTCACCGTGGCGGGCAAGGCCGCGGTGTGGGTGGACCAGGCGTCGCTCGCGGCCGAGAGCCGCCGAAGCCCGTTCGGCCTCCGCAGCGACGCGGTGGCCGCGCTTCGCGCTCTGCGGCCCGCCCTCCTGTGCTGGCCCACCGGCCCCAGCGCCAACCACTACGCCTGGCAGCGTGGCACCGGGCCGCCCGACGAGCGGGCCGTCCTCTCCGTCGCCAGCGGCGCCGCGCCCGCCTTCGAGCCCGCCTGCGGCGACTTCGGCACCGACGAGTTCCTCGCCCTCTGCCGCGAGCTCAAGGCTGAGCCAGTCCTCGTCCTCAACCCGCGCCTCGGCATCCTCTCCATCCAGGAGCTCCTGAACTACTGCAACGCCGCGGCCACCACCCCCCGCGGCAAGCAGCGCGCCGACAACGGACACCCCGAACCCTACGGCGTCCGCTACTGGCTCCTCGGCGGCGAGCGCCTCGAAGAGGTCGGCGGCCAGGCATACCCCGTCGCCCTTGCCGAGCTGGCCCGCGAAATGCGCGGCTTCCAGCCGCCCCCACAGCTCGTCGCCCTCGGCGGACCCCTCCTCGCCGACTGCCAGGAGGACGCCCGCGAGGCCAAGCGGGCCGGCCCAATGGTCAGCCACATCGCCAAGGACATCACGGGCCAGGAGACGGATGAGGTCGAGCCCGACCTGGCCCTCGCCGTGGCCGAGGCGGCCCGACAGCTCCGCGCCCACTCCCTCAACCTGGCTCTCGTGGACTGCGGGCTCGACGAATGCCCGCCCGACGCCGCTCCCGCCCTGGGCCTCCTCCTCAACGCCCTCTCGCGCGAGGGCGGCCCGCGGGCCATGGCCGCCTTCCGCTGCTCCCCGCCGCGTGCGGCCGCCGGCCAGCCAGCCATCGTGGACCTGCTCTGCGGACGCGAGGGCGGCCTCCCTGAACGCGCCGTGTGGGAACTCTTCCGCTCACACCCAATGGACGAGCTCCTCCAGGTCAGCGTCCCCGTCCCGAAGGCCGGCCCTCCTCCGCTCGACCTCGTCGCAGGCAGGGAAGGGGACAAGGTGATCCTCCGCCTCCTGCGCCGCGCCGAGGGGGAGACCGTGGCCCACGTGAAGCTCGACGGCCTGGGCAACCGCCGCCTCGCACCACACGCCGACCACTACGTCGTCACCCGCGAGGCCTGGCCCAAGACACGGCTGGACAAGCCAGCCGTGCCACACGGCCAACTGCCCGTGAAGGGGAGCGAACTCACCGTGGCACTCAAGGATGGCCAGGCCGCACACCTCGTGGTCCTGCGGCTCGAAGGGGGACAGCCATGACCTTTGCGATTGACCCGGACAAGTACCGCGTCGTGGATCTCTCCTACCAGGTCGTGCCCCCTGGCACGCCCGACCGCCCCTTCGTCATCCAGCGCGGGCGCCTCGGCGACAACGCCTACAAGTTCGACATCGTCCGCTCCCACACCCACGTCGGCACCCACGTCGAATGCCCCGCCCACTTCTACCCCGGGGGCAAGGACGTCACGGAGCTGCCGCTCGACACCTTCTACGGCCGCGCCGTCCTCCTCGACGTGGCCGATGCCACGGCGGCCCAGGAGATCGGCCCGGCCTACCTCGACAGCGCCCTGGGCGGCCTCATCCAGCACCGCGACATCGTCCTCTGCCGCAACAGCGACAAGCGGGACGGCCCTCGCCCCTGCCTCACCCCCGAGGCCGCCATCTGGCTCCGCGACCACGAGGTCAAGATGGTTGGGATTGGCACCGACTTCTCCCTCGGCGCCACCATCACCGCCGCCAGAGCCTTCCACGACATCCTGATGAGCCAGGACGTCTGCCTCGTCGAGTTCCTCGACAACCTTGCCGAGCTCCGCCGCCGCGAGTTCTTCTTCATGGCCCTCCCCTTCAAGTGCGCCCAGATTGACAGCGCCCCTGCACGTGCCATTGCCATCGAAGAGCTGTGACTCATTTTCGACAGTTCGCGGCCTTCACGGCCAGCTCACCCCGGTTGAGCCCCCCGCCGCTTCGCGCCCAGTGTCGCTCAATGTGGATCAAAGTGGCTCATCATCTGCGCGCGGGCGCCCCGCACACCACCCATCCCCCTCTCCCCGGCGGGGAGAGGGGGCAAGGGGCTTGACGACAGCCGGGCGCGGGTGTATGGTCTTGGGGACCGGTTCCAGGCCGCCGGCTACGAGGAGGCGAAGGAGTGGAACGGCGCCATCGTCAAGGACGAGATTCTGCCCCGCGGCCTCATCCTCTGGTCTCGGCCATCCTGGGCGTCTCGGGCAGCCCTCGCAGGGAGGGGAACACTGACCTGTTGGTGCTCGAGGCGCTGCGGGCGCTGGCAGAGCGGACGGATGCGAGGACGGAGTTCCTGCGCGTGGCCGAGCTGCGCATCGAGCCGTGCCGCGGCTGCCGGGCCTGCATGAAGCTCGGCCACTGCGCCATCCAGGATGACGACTTTGAGGCGCTCATGGCCCGTCTGCGCGCGGCGGACCTCTTTGTCCTCGGGGCGCCGGGCGTCTACGGGGCAGGCGCAGCCATCGTGGGTGGCAAGCTCCTCCTACAGGTGCTCGGACGGGTCGAGGGAGCCAAGGCGAGGATCGGGCTCGGGAAGTAGTTTCTGTTGCGGAAAGCCAAGACTGCCTGAAGGCAGGACTCCAAACAAGGAACGAACGCGTTCGGAGTCCTGGCTTCAGCCAGTCTTTGGCTT
>VGYV01000386.1 GCA_016872855.1 Planctomycetota bacterium | reverse complement strand
GGCGAACGGCTCATCCGTCCCGCCGCCGAGCGCTGGCACGATTCCCGCGCACAGCAGGGCTATTGCAGCGATGCCACGCAAAGGCCCTTTGGCAGACGCGCAGGTGAGAGGACGCCGGCGACACCTTCGCCCCATCGGGACTTCCACCATGAGCCGCTGATCGCTCCGGGATGTGTTACCCGAGCTCCGCGAATCTTACACGAGCGATTCGCCGGGTTCAACTGGCATGCTATCGCCTGCCCTTGACCTCGTACGCCTTTGCCGCTCGATTGGAGATGGCCATGTCGCGTTCGGCGATCCTACGGTCAGGGTCAATGACGACGTGGACCGTGTGCTTCCCGGGCGGCACGGCGGAGGTGTCCCAGACGACATCGGCGGGCGCGAAGCCCACCGGGCCGAGCGAGGCGATGACCTGGTCGGCGCCGATCTGCTTCCCGCCTTTGTCTGGGTCGCCGCCGAAGAAGCGGACGACCACGTTCCTGACCGTTGTGCCGCGAGTGTAGATCCACCTCTCCCACTGGCAGGAGTTGCGCACGGTGGCGCGGATGCGGACTTTCGCCGGCTCCTTCTCATCCTCGATGAAGACGATGAATGGCTCGGAGATGAGGAGCTTTGGCCTCTGGCGGATGAAGAGGTGGAGGCGCGCGAAGTCGGCCGTCACCTCCTTCGCAAGCGGCTTCCCATCGTGGTTGACGAGAGCGTAGATGCTGCTCATGCAATAGTAGAACGGCTTCTGCGGCGTGCCGTGGTAGAACGGGCCGCGGTCACCGGTCGCCTCGCAGGGCCAGGCAAGCTCGGCCGTAGCAGACTGGCCGGCCGCAATCGCCGGGATGACGACCGGCTGGCCGATCGGCTTGCCAAGACCGCCCGGATCGCCGTCGTAGAACTGGACTCTGACGTTAGCGGCGGGGGCGTCGCCGCTGTTGGCCACAGTGGCCACCAGCTTCACCGTCGTGCCCTCGACCGGGTCGTAGCGGTCGGCCGCCAGCGAAATGGCCTCATCGTACTCATAGATGACCTTGAAAGGCCGAGGCATCGAAGTCGCTGTGACCGTGAGCGTGTTCTTGCCCTTGAGGAGCGCGGGCAGTGCCCGGTTGTGAGCCAGCAGTTCGGTGCGGAACCGGATCGAGGCGATGCCGACGCGAGCGGGCGAGTCCTTGGCGTTCATCTCGACGCGGACCAGGTAGCCACGAAGACCCTTGCTGTAGCACTCGGGCTTGAAGGGAAGCTTGTCGGCGAGGTCAATCTGGGCCTTCACTAGCCCGGTGCCCGCATGTTCCCACGCCGCCTTCCAGGTCTTCCCGCCGTCGGCGCTCACGCTCACCCGGAGCAAGTCGCCGTCCCCGGCACGTGCGAACTCGCCCTCGATCCAGCCCGCCATCAGGTTGTAGTAGCTGGACACTTCCCAAACGACCTCGGCGGGCTTGCCTGCCTCGGCCACGTGCAACGGCAGGCCGCCATCGCCCCAGCGAACGTTCTGACTTGAGGAGACGCCGTCCTTGGCCTCGGCGCCTCGCAGGTCCGGCTCGTAGAGCAACTCCGGGTTTGTGAAGTTGCCGGGCAGCTCGGGGTAGGAGCAGTGCAGCCGCCGGTCCCACCAGAAGATGATCCGTTCGCCGGCGCGCAGCGCGTAGGCGATCCGATTGCCGTCCCACGGCCACTTCTTGCCTAGCTCGAATTGCACCCCGCCGTCGTAGGAGCTGTAGATCTTCTTGATGAAGTTGATGTCAATCAGCTCCTTCATCTCGCGGCCGTCCTCGCCGCAGTTGCGGGTGATGAGCTCCGGCTGTTTGGCAAGCTCCGTGGCGCTCGCCGCGTAATCGCCGGTCGGCCCAGGGTAGATGGCCCGCATGTATGCGTCGAGCACGTGCCAGCGGTCGTCGTACCACACCTGGATGCAGTTGTGGCCCCAGAGGCGCATCTGGTGCCACTGGAGCCCGGCCGCGTTGCAGAGGGCCGACTGCGCGAAACCCGTCGGCCCGCAGTGCCCGAAGCCCAGGGCGCAGGCGAACCGCGCATCGTCCCAAATCCAGGGCGTGTTGCGCGAGAAGTTCTCCTGGCAATACCAGAAGATCGCCATCGCCTTCTCTCGGTCGCTCATGCCGGGCTTGAGAATGCTCTTGAGCACCGTGGCCGGCGTCTCCGGGTCAACCCACCTGTCGCAGACCACTTTCGGGTCCACGACCGGCCCGATGATCTCCAGCCGCCGCATAACAGGGTCGGTGTTGCCGGCGACCTCGATGGTGAAACTCTCACCGCTCCTCGAGACCGCCTGCTCCCACGTCTTGCGTCCGTTCTTGATGATCAAGCTCGCCGCCGACGCCTGGCCGACTATCAACGTCACTGCAACGCACAGAACGAGCCACTTCATTGGGTGTGCCTCCGATGATGGCTTGAACTCGCCCGCCTACCGCTTCACCAGGCGGACCGTGGCAACGCCGGCCGGGAAGGCCAGGGCAAAGCCCTGGTCCTTCTCACGAGTGAGCGCTACTCCGGGGCGCGGCTCGGCAACCTTCCACTCGCCCGGAGCCCGCAGACGGATAGTGCGGCCCGCGGCCGCCTCGACGACCGCCGCACCTGCCTCAATGCGAAGGCTGGCCCCGGCGTCCGCCGCGAGGCCATAGTCCTTGTAGCGGACCTCGCCCTTCGCACCCAGTGACAGGACAAGGGACTTGCGATCCTGGACCGAGGCCGCGGTCCCGCGGAAGAAGACGCCCCCTCCGCTTGCCTCGGCCTCCTTCCCGCTCAGGAAGCAGAAGTCGGTGCCGAAGTTGCCGCTGACCTTGATGATCGTGCCGTTGCCCAGCACGGCGAAGGTTGGCACGTCTTCCGCGCGCTTGCGGGGGAAGAGGGCGACGTAGTAAGACCCGTCCCCCGGCAGTTGGAGGTGGAGCAAGTCCTGGTAGACGGCCTGGCCGCCGTACTCTTCGCCACACCGCAGCGTGTACCTGGGCGTGTCCTCGGGCACTGCCACGAAGTACTCGACGTCCACCCCGAACTGGCCGAGGGCCGTGAACCGGTTGCCCTTGAACTCCCGCGGCTCGACCACCTTGTTGCCGGGCTTCTCCGATCTGCTGGCCTCCTCCGGAGTTCCGATTTCCTCGGACAGTGTCCAGAACTGCCAGATTGTCGGTTGCCCGCCGCTCACTGTGTCGCGAAGGACCAGGTAGTTGGCGCCGGCGGCGTCATCGTCCTTGACGAACATGACTTGCCGTCGCCAGGCGATGGGCGGGCGGCCGGGGGCCGGCACCGGGGGCCATTCGGGCATCTGGACGATGCTCATGTCGGCGAGGTCCTGCGCGGCTGCGGTGCCCGACCCGCCCATGTGGCTGGCCCGGCGAGGCTCCTTGACGGTGGCGTTCACCGCCGCGTAGTCCTGTCGGGCGAGTGCTGCGAAATCGGTAATGGACTGCTCCTCGTCGTGGTAGTAGCACGCGGCGCGCTCCGCCAACGTGCCACGTCTGCGTGCGGGAACCACACGGCTCACGAGCAGCTCCTCGCGGTCGCGGTAGCTCTCGACAAACACCGTCGAGATCGGCGCCCCCTTGGCGAAGATGACGGGGAAGCTGCCGTTGGTCGAAGGATAGCCGTCGCGCATGTGGACCTGGAAGTTGACGTAGTAGGCGTCCTTTGTGCCGATGCCGTGTCGGAAGATGGCGCCATACTTGGGGAAAAGGTCCGCAGTCCAGCCAGGATTGCCCGCTGGCAACGCCCGGTCCGGGTAGACGTATTCGTATCCGCCCAGCCTGCCCTCCATCGCGTAAGGGTAGCCCTCGTTCTGCCACACCCACTGCTGGGCGCGCGAGTATTCAGGGTCGCTGTCCTGAGTTGCTTGGGCCATCAGGCCGGCCAGGACGGTGCGGACACCGACCGGGCCTCGGCCCGACGGTGGCAGCTTGCTGAACCCGCCGTAGCGCGGGTCGGGAGGGGTGTACTGCTTAGCCAGGAAGAGCATCAGCTTCTTCATTCGCGGGTCGGCGATGTAGTCGCGCAGGCCGGCGCTGCGGGCCACGATGGCGAAGCCGAGCATGTTGTAGACGCTCACGTTCGCGTAGTTGGCCACGCTCTCGGGGTGCTCGCCTTCGGGCCCCAGCTCGTCGAGCCACCGCTCCATCATCTTCATCGCGGGCTGCGTCCACGTCGGCACCATCGGGTGGTCGGGAATCGCGCACGCGAGCTGCCCTAAGTTGAGCACGAAGGCCACGGTCATGTTGGGGTTGCCGCTACAGTAGCCGCGCTCGGCGGACCACGTGTAGGGGTCGGCTAGGTTGTAGGCCAGGTAGGCCATCTGCGCGCGCAGCAGCGGCCTTTCCTCGGTGGCGATGAGGTCGGAGTCGAGGAGCGCGTCGTATAGAGAGACCACGACCTGGGTGTTCCGCATCTTATCGAAGTGGCCCATCAGGCCGAGGTGGTGCCGCAGGCGCTCGGCCAGCTTCGTCTCAGCGGCGAGCTGGCGGTCGCCGGTCAGCAGGTAAGCGCCCAGGGCCTCCGTATCCGAGCCTGGACCCGGCACCGCAGGCACCGTCGTGTGCCGTCGCAGGGAGTCGAGCAGGGCCTTGTCCACAGGACGCTTCTGTGCGGCCGCGAGCTGCTCCCGCGAGAGGTAAAGGAGTGGGTGAACACGTTGGGGATCACGCGGCCAGTCCAATACGTAGTCCTTGACCTCGTTGAGCCGCCGGCCGACGATTGGCGACGGCTGAAGCTCGGCGGCGCCGTGGGGCTGTGGGCCGATGTGATTCACGCGGTCTTCGGCAGGCCGGAGCCGTTTGGCGTCTGGGCCATACTCGCAGATGCTCCACCTGCGCTCTCCCACCGCAGCGTTCACCCGCAGGAAGACCTCTCCCTTCTCGCCCCGCATCAGCGGCAGGAACTTGTCGCCCAGCGAGGGCGAGCGGCGAGGGGTGTCGAGCGGGACAGGCTCCACCCACACGCCGGCATCGCGGCTCTGGATGCGCAGCTCGCTGTCCCGCCCATCCAGCTTCAGGGGGATGGTGGTCTGGGTGAAGTCGTTGAACCAGTCGGGCCACGGGGTCAGGTTGGTGATCAATCCCGCTGGATACTCGTCCAGCCGCAGCTCAGCCACGTCGCCCACCTTGGCCTTGCGCTTGAGGAACACCTCGCGTTTGGTCCAGAACTCCATCTGGACCCGGAAGCTCAGCGGCGGGAGGCCAGGGGTGAGGAGCAGGTCAAAGCCATCCTGCGGGCGGTTCTCCTTCACCTGCGCGTCCCACAGGATCGCGTTGTCGCCGGCAGCCACCTGCGCGGCCAGGCGCATCGTGTTGCCGTCTGCGTAGGTGTAGATGCACTCCACCTCGCCGAACACCGGGCCAGCGACGATGAGCTTCGCCGAATAGGACCTGATCTTCTGGGTCCCGAAGAGACGGCTGCTGCCGAACCAGGTTCCGTCGGCCAGGCGCATCGCCACTACAGGGCCAGGCACTTCCGACGCAGCCGCGGGCTCGGGGTATACCTTCTCTCCCAGAAGCAGCCGAGCGCCGAAGTGGCGGGTGGTAATCTCGACCTGCCCATCCCCAGGCGTCACCCGCAGATCCGTCGCCGGCGCAGGCGCCGCCGCAGGCTCGGCGCCGTAGCGCACTGTGTACGTATCCTTGGCCAGGGGTGCCAGGCTGGTGATGAAGGAGAGCTTGGCCGACTTCACCCATTTCGTGCCCGACCAGCACTCGACCTGCGAGAGCTGCACTGGCACAGGCCCCTTCGGGCCGGTGAGCGTCACAGAGGCAGGGTGGCACTCGCGCTCGTTCGCCTCAAAGGGGTAGGCCACCAGCTCTTGGTTCCACTGCTGGTTGAGGTGTTCCCGCAGCACGATTTGCCGTTCCCCGGCGGCTAGCTGGCCCGTCGCGAGGTGTGTGATGAGCACGGCGAGAGCTCCGAAGGAAGTCGCCTTCATGCGTACCTGCTCCCTATGCTGCCCCACGGTACGTCTATCCCCACTGCCATTCTGGTTGTTGGGGCATTCAATGTCAACCGCGTTCGCGGGCAGCGGGCCTTGACACCGGCCTCAGGCCGCGATACGCTACCTGTCGGCCCTACCGTGTCAATCTTCAAGGAGCCTGCCATGCGGCCAACTACAACGCCGACTGCCAAGTTGTTCGCGCTTTGTGCCGTCCTGCTCATGACGCGCGGCCTCGTCGCTGCTGGTGAACAGGGCGCCCCGGCGACGCGCCACTATGTGGCCGACCCAGCCTGGCCGCAGCGGCCCCCGGAGATCAAGTGGGGGGAGACGCCGGGGGTGGCCGTGGATGCCAAGGACCAGGTGTGGGTGTTCACCCGCTCGGCCGCGCCGGTCCAGGTCTACGATTCGCAGGGGAAGCTCATCCGAACCTGGGGGGCCGACGCCGTCAAGTCGGCACACTTCATCAGGCTCGACCGCGAGGGAAACGTCTGGCTCGCCGATACCGGTGACCACGTGGTCATGCAGTTCACGCCGGAGGGAAAGCTCCTCAAGACATTGGGGACTCGCGGCAAGCCGGGCTGCGACGAGACGCACCTGAACCAGCCCACCGATATGGCCGTGACCCCGGCCGGCGACGTGTTCGTCACGGACGGCTACGGGAACAAGCGGGTGGTGCACTTCGACAAGGACGGCAAGTTCGTCAAGGCCTGGGGCACGCTCGGACGCGGCCCGGGCGAGTTCGACCTCCCGCACTCCATCGTAGTGGACTCCAAAGGAACGCTGTACGTGGCCGACCGCAGCAACGCCCGCATCCAGGTCTTCAACCAGGAAGGCAAGTTCCTTTCGCAATGGGCCGACGTGATGGTGCCGTGGGGGCTCTGGATCAACGACAAGGACGAGCTTTGGGCCTGCGGCTCCTCGGTCATGCCGCGCCCGCCAAAGGGGATGCCCTTCCTGCCACCTGTGGACCAGGTCTTCAAGAGGTTCGACGCGTCGGGAAAAGTCCTCGAGCAGTGGACCGTCCCGAAGGGGCAGGACGGCAAGGAGCAGCCGGGGGAGTTGAACTGGCTGCACGCAGTGGCGTTCGACTCCAAGGGCAACGTCTACGCGACCGATATCAAGGGGCAGAGGGTCCAGAAGTTCACGCGGCGGGACTGATGCGCGCGGGGCAACACCTTACAGATGATCTCCCAGCGCGGGATCTTCAAACCAGCACGCGCGACGTCCCCTTCGGCAGGTTGAAGCAGATGACGACGCCTTCCTTGTCGCGGGTCCAGGTTCCCGGCTTGAGGTCCAGGCGTCGTGGGACCTCGTTGAGCAGCTCGGGCTTCTCGGCGAGCGCGAGCTTCGGTACCGCATCGCCCTTTGCGGCGACATGCACGGTGAACCGCGGGCTGGCAAACGGCGCCTTGAATGTGACTGCGCCGCCACCGCCCTCGATCTGTGTCAGCTCTTTGGCCGCCCAGTAGCGGGCGATCTCGCTCAGCTTCATCCAGATCAGGTGGTCGTACTTGGCGTGCAATCGGCGAACCGCCTCCTGAAACGTCTTGAAGCCCTCTTCTTCGCCGTTGAAGTAGATGCCCGTCCAGTGCGAGACCATGATCGCCGGTTCGCCGCGTTCGATCACCTCGACCATGCGGCCCTTCGAGAGGTCCGCGGTGACATACTGGTCCGGCTCGCCGCGGCGCGAGGCATCCCAGCCGCCAGTCCAGTCCCCCGTGCAGCCGATACTGCGGGATGGCGAAGCGGTTCAAGTTCACCAGGCAGGTCGAGTCGTCAATGATGAACGACACGGGCACCCGCGTCAGAGGGTTGAGGACCTTGACGCCTTGGTCCTGCCGCGGGCGCTGACCGGGAGTCTGCGCGGCCGCCTCTCTGGCCTTCCCGCCGGCCCCCGCGCAGAGCAAGCTCGCCGCGGCCGCCCTCAGGAACTCGCTGAAGGTCAGGTGGGAACCTGGCGCGCAGCCGTAGTTGTGGGTGTAGACCGTGTTCACCCCGACCGCCTTGTTGCGGAGCAGCGTCTCGCGGGCCGCGTCGTAGGTGGCCCAGGCCGCCCCAAGTTGGGCGTTGTCGAACGGGATGACGAAGGAGTGGAAGCGGGTGCCGTTCAGATAGAAGTCGCGCCCCTCGATCCAGAACTCGCGGAACCCGAACCGCGCCGGCCAGAAGGCATCCAGCACCGGGCCGTCGGCAGCGGCCAGGGAGAC
>VGYV01000385.1 GCA_016872855.1 Planctomycetota bacterium | reverse complement strand
CACGGCCAGAACCTGGTTCGTGGTCAGCCGCTGCTTGTAGAATGTGACCCGGTAGACCGGCTCGTCATCGTCCTTTGTGACGCTTGCGACGCCCTCGGTCTTCTGAAGGGCCTCGGCGGCCTCGGGACATTCGGCGGCCAGGGTGAGGCGATAGGTCACAGTGACCCCCTCGCTTGAGAGCAGGGAGTCCATCGAGCCGCTGTATTTGATCATGCCTCGGTCAATGATGGTCACGCTGTCGCAGAGGGTGGCGAGTTCGGCGAGGATGTGTGAGCTGATGAAGATGGTCTTTCCCATGCGGCGCAGCTCGCGGAGGATTTCCATCAGCTCGATGCGTGCGCGGGGGTCGAGGCCGGCCGCCGGCTCGTCGAGGAGCAGCAGCTCGGGGTCGTGCACCAGGCACCGTGCCAGGCTCACCCGCTGCTGCATGCCCTTCGAGAGGCTGCGGACCAGGTCGTGCTGGCGGGCCGTCATGTCGGTGAGGGCCAGCACGTCCTTGATCGTCCGCTCGCGGCCGGCCAGGCCCATGCCGTAGGCGGCGGCGAAGAAGTCGAGGCACTCGAACACGGTCATCTGGCGGTACATGCTCAGGGTGTCGGGCATGAAGCCGATGCGGCGGCGGACCGCTTTGTAGTCGCGCACGACGTCGAAGCCGAGCACGCGCACGCTGCCCTCGAGGGGCTTGAGGAGCGTGGCGAGGACCTTCAGCGTCGTTGTCTTCCCCGCGCCGTTGGGGCCGACGAAGCCGTGGATGCTGCGCGCGGCGACCGAGAAGGTCGCCGAGTTGAGGGCCAGGCGGCTCTTGTAGGCATAGGACAGGCGCCGCACGTCGAGCGCCGTCTCGACCACCCGCGCGACCGGCGGCGGCTCGACCTCGACCACTGGCAGCACAGGCTCAGCCATTGTCACCTCCTCCGTGGTGTGGCGATTGCCGTGGTGTGGCGATGCGCATCGCCACACCACGGCAATCGCCACACCACGGGCGCCGTCACACTATGGGGCCGGACCGCCATCGCCCGGCCTGAAGACGTCCACGCAGTACAGCACGAAGCCGACCTGGCGCCCGAAGCGGCCGCCCTGGACGGCGAAGCCCTGGGGCGCCCGGGCGAAGAGGAAGACCTGGGCGTGCTCGTCGTCGGGCGGTCTGCGGGCGAACTCGCGGAGGAAGAAGCGGGAGCCCCCAACCTCGCGGGCCGCGAGCACGTGGCGGTAGCGCGCCAGGACCCGTTCGGGCGGCACCTCGTCGTCGTCTGAGTCCTGCCCATATCGCCAGCCCCGCTGCCACGGGGGCGCCAGGTCGTCGGGGAGCTGGTCGGGGAAGAAGTGCTCCATCTGCCGGCCGGGGGTTGCGGCGCGCAGCTCGCTGCCCTGGCGCGCGAGGCGATACCAGAGGCCGCCGTGGAGCGCCCACATGTCGTGCAGGGCCTCCGGGAAGCCCGCCTCGAGGGCCAGCACCAGTTCCTCGAGCTGCTTGGTCCCGCGCCAGGCCACGACCTTGAGCTGAATGTGGTCGCCCGTGAGCTTGGCCCGGTGGAGGAAGGGGCGGTGGGAGTAGAGCGGGATGTCCACAACGAACGCCCCATCCCTGCCGTTCATGATGACGCCGCGAATGGCCTCGTGGTCGGAGCAGCCGGAGTAGAGGTTGTGCGGGGCGGCGTGCGCGATGCGGTACTCGGCGCCGCGGGTGACGAAGACGTTGGCCCACTGCGTCACGTCGTAGGTGTCGGCATCAATCTGCCGGGCGCAGGCCAGCGAGTGGACGGCTGCGGCCTCGCCGAAGCCTCGGCGGCCCAGGACGTGCATGACGAACGCAGCGGCCGCCACGCTGCCGAGGAAGAAGAGGACCGTCAGGCGGTAGTTGCGCCGCTTCCGCCCGAACACGTAGTTCAGCGGCCCCAGGACCACGATGTAGGCGAGGGCGGTCAGGTAGATGAGGCCCCAAGCGTGCTTCGGGCGGGTGATGCCGCTCAGGGCACGGAGGAGCGGCTGCTCCAGGTCGTTCATGCCGGAGTAGTTCGGCTCGGGCGCGAACTCGCACGGCGGGCAGCCCGCCTTGTCCAGGAAGTCATTCGTCACGTCGCGCGGCCGCACGGCGTGGCGGAGGACGAGGCCGCCGCCCACGTGCTGCCGCTCGCGCGGGGAGTTGAGGACGGCCAGCTCGTCGCTGAACGTGGGATAGCGGCCGCCGTCGCCCTGGACGATGTGCAGCTCGCCGCCGCGGCGCAGCCAGTCGAGGAATGCCTGCTGCCGCACCGGCTCCCAGCGCGGCGCGTGGCTCAGCACCACGCTGTGGAGCCCATCCGTCGCCGCCACGGTCACCGGGAACAGGTGGTCGGGGAAGTGCTTGATGCTGGGGTCGCCGCTCATCCCCGTCGCAGCGCCGGGGTCGTAGAGGGCGACGCGCGCGGGCGGGCCGAGGGTGAGCTTGCCCAGGGCGCCCAGCTTGCCCAGCTCGCAACGGTCATCCGCCCCCGGCCCCCACTCCAGTAGCCAGGCCTCGTGCTCGCCCCGCACGTAGGGATAGAACTGCACCCACCGATGGCCGTCTGGCGACAGGAAGCAGGGCTCGACGAGCGAGGCGTCCACCCTGCCACCCACGCCGCTGTCCTTGTAGAGCCGCAGTTCGCCGTCGAAGGGCACGGGGGAGGGGTTGGCGAGCTCGACCGATAGGAGGTTGATGCGGCCGGGCACAACCGTGCCGTTGAAGCCCCAATACACGGTCCCCACCTTGAGCGTGGCGGCGCGCGCCGAGGCCGCAAGCAGAACACAGGCGACGGTGGCGATGCGACGCATGACCGCTACCCCAGCCTCGGGGGTGGTGGCATATCCCTAGGCGTCAGCATACCGAAAGCGCCTCCCGTGCTCAAGCTCGTCGCAGCGGTCGCCGTGCCCACCGCGCGGCCGAGGTACTTGTCGGCCTTCCGCAGGCACAGCCCGCGGTAGACCGCCGTCACCACCAGGTAGACCAGCAGCGCCACCAGGATCGTGCCATCCCACTCGCCGCCCCGATAGTCGCCCCTGGTGTGGGTGAGGAACCCCTGCTCGCAGCCGACCACGCAGGCGGCGGGGCTGAAGTAGAGCACGCCCTCCACGTGGTGCTCGGTATAGCCGGGCGCACCCGATGCCTGGGTAAGCAGGGGGAACGCCACAATCGGCGCGGCGTTCCACGCCACGAGCACGATCAGCGTGGCCATGATGGCGCGGAAGCGCGTCCGCATCCTCAGCGCGATGCGGACCGACACCCACGAGAACATCACCAGGAAGAGCGCCGTCCCCGCGAACGCGAGGGCGAGGTTCACCACATCGGCCACCTCGTGCTCCTGGCGCACGTAGTAGCGGGAGTAGGCGGTCGTGTACTGCCGAAGCCACAGCTCGACCAGGAGCAGCGTGGCCAGGGGGACGAGGAGGACCCAGCGGAGGCGGCGGACCCCTCGGAGCTTCTGCCGCACGATGTCGCGGCCCTCGATCGGCGTCGTCAGCAGCACCTCGAGCGTCTGACTCGTCCGCTCCGCCGCGATGGCGTTGGCGCTCGTCACCGACACGGCGACCAGGGCGAGCGCGCCCAGGCCGTAGAACAGGTGCGAGATGAGCTGCGGCGCCTGCCGCCACTCCCCGTAGATGATCACCGACGCCGCGACGAACAGCGTGGGCACCTCGAGCAGCACCAGGATGCGGAAGAGGTAGAGCGGCCGGCCCAGCGAGCGGCGGGCCACCTCGCGCCACGCAATCGGCTCGCCCTCGGGTAGGCTCTCCTTGCTCCGGCCCAGCCGCAGCCCGCCCACCACGCGGTTCATCCGCTCGAAGAAGCGGTCAAGCGCGCGGAAGATGCTCAGCAGCCGATTCCTCGGCTCGAGGAACGCCCGCTTCACGAGCCACACCTTGGCCATCACGAGCGCGAGCACGATGGAGGTCCAGATGAAGAAGCTGCTGAAGAGCGCCGCCTCGAACGCGACGGCGCGGCGCCCCCCCTCGCCAAAGAGCGAGAGCGGCACGAGGAAGAACACCCCCGGCCCCTCCGCCCCCAGGAACACCAGGAAGAGCGGCAGCCCCAGGTAGGCGGCAGCCACGAGGACGTAGGACGACAGGAGCGCGGCCAGCCCCGTGCAGCAGAACGCCGAGCACGCGAGCGCCAGCGCCCCCACCTGGAGACACGTGAGCACCAGCACGTAAATCCCCGTCGCCAGGTAGTCGGTCGTGATCCCCCCGAACATGTACGAGATGGCGAGCAGCGGCAGGCCCAGGAGCAGGATGCTGAACATCGGGATGAGGCGCCCGAGGTACTTCTGCATCAGAATCTGCCGCGGCTTCAGCGTGGTGAGCAACAGGAGGGCCAGCGACCCCCGCTCCTTCTCGTAGGTGAGCACGCCCGACATCATGGCGGGCATGAAGAGCAGGATGCCCGCGAACTGGAGCACGACCAGGGCGTCGAACATCTGACGCCCGCGGCCGCTCGTCGCCAGACTCTCCGCCGTCGCAGTCTGGAGCTCCTCGTACGAGGCCACGAGGAAGATGAGGAACAGCAGCGCGGCATAGCCCACCCGCGCCACGTACGTGCGCCGCCGCGAAGCCTGCTCCACCAGGTCCTTCCCCAGCAGGGGAAGCGGGGCCTTCCACGGCCACCAGCGCATTCCAACTCCTCCTCTCGTGCTCGTCGTCGTCCTCGTCGTCGTCGTCGAATCCGGGGTTTCGAGCACGACGACGAGGACGATCTCAGGCGACCTTGCCCTCCGTGAGCTTCATGAATGCCGTCTCCATGTCCATCGCCTCGGGCTGGAACATGCGCACCCGCGCCCCCAGGGCCACCAGGCGGTCGAGCAGGTCCTCGCACGCCAGCTCCTCCTCCCGGATGTGGATCGAGATGCGGTCCACCTCGCGCTCCACCCCCTGGACGCCGGCGATGCCCTTGACCCGCGCGAGCAGCTCGTCCGACGGGTTGGCGAACTGGACGTGGACGGTCCGGTGAAGGCTGAGCTGGCGGTAGATGTCGTCGAGCGAGCCCTGGGCGACCATTGTGCCCGCCTCGATGATGCCGATCCTCGTGCACATCTGGCTCAGCTCGTGCAGGATGTGGCTGGAGACGAGGACGGTCTTGCCCATGTTCCGCAGCTCTTTCAGCAATTCGCGGATTTCGATGCGCGCGCGGGGGTCGAGGCCGCTCGCCGGCTCGTCCAGGAGCAGCAACTCGGGGTCGTGCAGCAGCACGCGGGCGAGTCCCAATCGCTGCTTCATCCCGCGCGAAAGGGCGTCCACCTGCGTGTTCTGCTTCGCCGCCAGGTCGGTCAGCGCCAGCACGTCGCCCACCACGGCCTTGCGCTTCGCACGGTCCATGCGGTAGGCCGCGGCGAAGAAGTGCAGATACTCGTTCACCGTGAGGTCCTCGTAGACCCCGAAGAAGTCGGGCATGTAGCCGAAGAGCGGCCGCACGCGCTGGGGCTGGTGCCGCACGCTGATGCCCCCGATGTAGACCCCGCCGTCCATCGGCGCCAGCAGCGTGGCGAGGACCTTGATCGTCGTGGTCTTCCCCGCCCCATTCGGCCCGATGAAGCCGTAGACCTCCCCCTTGGGGATCGAGAGCGACAGGTCGCGCACGGCCACCGTCTTGCCGTAGCGCACCCACAGGTTGCGAATCTCCACGTATTCCATCAACATTCCTCCTCATCGCCCCTTGCGTCCAACCCCGCTCGGAGTCCCGCCTTTAGGCGGAAGGGTCGAGAGAAGACCGCCTGAAGGCGGGACTCCCAACAGGTTCACCCCTTGTTCGGAGTCCCACCTTTAGGCGGAAGGGTCCAGAGAAGACCGCCTGAAGGCGGGACTCCCAACAGGTTCACCCCTTGTTCGGAGTGCCGCCTTTAGGCGGAAGGGTCCAGGAAAAGACCGCCTGAAGGCGGGACTCCGAACGAGCTCGTCACAGTTCTCCTCGATAGAGGCGGCGATAGACGTAGGTCTCATCGCCCGCCTGCTCGACGACGGCGAGAACGCAGTCGGTCGCGCTGCCGCTGTCCACCACCGGCAGGTCCTCGAAGTGCATGGCCCCCGCCGGGGCGAGCTGCGACACGATGGCGAACAGCCCCGACTCCATGTGGCAGCACCAGGCCTGGAGCGCGGGGTCCCGCCGGCCCAAAGTGGACATCCCAAGGACGGGGTAGGCGCTCAGGCTGCCCTGGAGCTGGTACTGGCCGCGGCTGGGGAATAGGAAGACCCCGGCCGGGCTCCGCCGGCCGCGGAAGAGCTTGGCAGGCACCCCGGAACGGGCGAAGGGCTCCTGGAAGTCCGGCAAGCCCACAGCGTCCCACTGCACGTCCGCCTTGCGCTCGGGCGGCTCGAAGGAGAAGGTGCGGTAGAGCACGGGCGACCACTGCCGCACGCGCTGGGTGATCGTGGACTGGCCCAGCACGCTCCCCTCGCACTGCATCAGCATCGGCTCGCCCATCCCGTCGTACACCATCGAGCCATAGGGCCGCCGACCCGGCGACATAGGCTGGGGGCCGTACTGGAAGTAGCGCTCCTCCTGGTCCTCCCGCCGCGTCAGGCTCGAGCAATCTATGGAATGGAGGATGGTGCTCTTGAGGGGGATGGCGAGGGTGCGCTCGGCGCCGGGGAAGAGGAGCTCGAAGCGCGTCTGCCGCACCGGCTGCCCCTTGCGGTCTACGTCCACGATCACCACGGCTCGGCGGCGGTCCCGCATGCCCATGTAGTGCTCGGACAGGCGCACCATAGCATAGGTGAACGCCACGGCCGCGATGGGGAGGAAGAGCCAGGTGAGCTTGCGCATGCGGATGAGCCCGAGGAGATAGTAGTCCGCCGGCCCGATGAGCAGGATGAAGAGCACGAGGACGGCCACGATGCCGGCGAAGGAGATGCGCTGCACGTCCTTCGGCATCAGCGCGCTGGCAATCTGCATCTGGTCGTGGAACGCGGCCGGCGCGAGCCGAGTCTCCAGCTCGACGTCGCCATAGCGGATGGCGCCACCGTCCGAGGCCACAGGGGGTTCATTGGGGAACTGCTCCACTTCACCACGCCACTTGCCGTCCTCGCGGACACTGGGGAGCTGCGCCACGCGCACCTTCCAGAGGAAGGCGAGGGCGGCGCGCCATTGGGGGCAGGCCTTGTAGTCGTGGTCCTTCGGCGGATGGGCGGTGATGACGGCGGCGCGGCCGAGGCACGGGCGGAGCAGGTGGGCGGTGACTTCGCCCTTCTCCCGCGGCGGCTCGGTGGGCAGCAGGCGGCCGGCGGCATCGAGCTGGAACATCGGCAGGTCGCGGTCCGCCAGCTCGTTGAGGAACTGCACCTGCCGCGCCGTGAGGACGCCCTGTGGGGCGACGGCCACGCTGCCGCCGGCCCGCGTCCAGCGCAGGATGGCGTCGAGCTGGTCGCCGCGCAGC
This sequence comes from Planctomycetota bacterium, assembly GCA_016872855.1. Taxonomy (GTDB): domain Bacteria; phylum Planctomycetota; class PUPC01; order DSUN01; family DSUN01; genus DSUN01. The sequence continues at coordinate 791 of VGYV01000385.1, read as the reverse complement.
GCCGCGAAGCCGCGGGCCGTGAGGAACATCACGTCGAAGGCGCAATACGCCAGGGGCTGGGCGGGCAGTTCCTCGGGCGCGAACGGCTCGGTCTTGGTGAGAAGCCCCTTGAAGCTCCTCTCCGGCAGCGTGGGGCGGAACATCTCCAGCGCCAGGCTGCTGAGCATCTTGTCGCGCCCCTCGGCCAGATTGTCGCGTGGCCCCACGATGGCCACGACGGCCCTCCGCTCGTTCGCCTCCGGCAGCGCGGGCGCAATCATCGGCAATCGCAGCGCGCCCCGCTCCGTGAGGAAGCGCGGGTAGACCTCCACTGTCCTGGTCCCCCCCCGCATCCCGAGTGCCTGCCAGGGAATGGGCAGGAGCATGAAGAACGACTTCTCTCCTCCCCCTGGCGCGAGCGCGATGTCGTGGGAGAGACAGGTCGCCAGCACTCGGCCGTCCGCCTTCACCACCACCTCGAGGCGTCCTTCGAGCAGCAGGCCCCCGCCGGCCGCAAGCGTTGCCTGGGCCAGGATGGGCGCGCCCGTCCGCACGGCGCGGAAGGCAAGGTCGAGGCGAAGGAGGGGCTCCCCGCCGAAGGCGGGGAGAGAAGGCAGAAGGCAAAAGGCAAAGGGCAAAAGGCAAAAGTGCGCGGACAACCACCTCACTGCCGACTGCCGTCTGCCGACTGCCGTCTGCCGACTGCCGTCTGCCGACTGCCGTCTGCCGTCTGCCGTCTGCCCTCCGCCCTCTGCCGTCTGCCCTCTGCCGTCTGCCGTCTGACTGCGCTTCATCTCACAAATCCTCCCGGA
>VGYV01000384.1 GCA_016872855.1 Planctomycetota bacterium | reverse complement strand
AAAGTCATATCCCGCTGCTTTCAACTCGCTGGGCCTAGCAACACTGCTCGCGCAATCCACCCCTTGGCGGCTCGGCTGAGGCGGTGGCGGGGCAACAACGGGGAAGATGAACTGCCCGGACGATGTCCCTGAATTTATGACCTCCACGCTCCAAAGGTCCACCCTGGTCCCAAAGCTGGGGGTGATGACAAGCTGCGTCGAAGTCTGTGAACTGATCGTCCGGTTTGGGTAGGTGGTTCCGAGGCTCAGGTCGCGCAACGTTACCGTGCAGCCGCTCTGGAAGTTGCTCCCGTTGATAGTGAACGGCTGTGCACTGCCAGTAGCCGCAGGGAACGCAGGATTGACGCTGAGGATCGTTGGCTGCAACATGAGCATTTCGGGATTTGCCTTGCGCTGTTGCGCCGTCAAGTGGTCCTTTCCGGGCCCTGCCCTCTGGCCGTCCCTATTGGCTCGATAGCCATTCGCAACTGCCAAGACAGCCCGGGCCAGGAAGTTTGCCTCCCCATCGGCGCAGGAGATCCACACCGTAGCCGCTGCGGGCGAGAACGCGTATCCCTCCTTCTGTGGAGTGACGGTGTACTTGGCAACGTCGCCTCGCACAGAGACGGTATAGTTGCCCTCGCGGTCCGTCACAGAATCCGGCATGCCGCCACTGACGTGGATGGTCACACCCTCGAGCAGGTTTGCGTCCAGAGTGACCACTTGGCCGATGATGGAGTAGCCTTCGCGCTCCGCGGCATCGGCTGGCAGGCTCCATCCAATTGCCAGGCATGCCAAGAGAGCGACACGGACCACCCACGCGACGCGGAGCCGACAGGTCTTCATGCTTGCGCCTCCTTGTGCTGGTTCAGTGTGAACCTGGCAAAGCGCCCTCGGTACGAACGGCCCCGGCCGCGAATCGCGGACGGGACTCAATTCGCAATGGTCTTGGGGGTTCGGGATGGCCGCGTTGCCCGCTCCGATGGTGAGGGCTGTGGGAGCGGGGGAGAGTTCTCCCCGACGGTCATCCGTCGCCCCGGCGGCCTGTCCCTGGTGCATTGCTCTGAAAGTGCCCCGCCCTCGGGGGTCACATTGATTGTAGCGAGCGGTTTCGAATTGTCAAGGCCAATTGCTCTGCAAATCTGAAGTGAGGGGGTGGCCGGCGCCAGGCCGTCAGGGCGCGTTGCCCAAATGCGTGCACACGGGGCATCAAGTTCGTCGTGCGGCCTTCAGGCCGTACGGATACGGGCTGAAGCCCGCACTACGCACGGGCGGGTCCTATTGCTGGACCTGTGCCACACGCCCGCCACTTCGCACTTGACAGGCCGTCGTTTGCTGGGTAATCTGCGAGCATGGAGAGCGATGCTCAAGTTGCTGAAGGGAAGGGCCATTCGCTGGTGGTCCGCTGTCCGGCCAAGCTCAATCTGTTCCTCGAAGTGCTGGGGAAGCGGGCGGATGGGTATCACGAGCTCGATACGGTGATGCAGGCGATCGGCCTGTGCGACGAGCTGCGCATCACGCCGGGCGAGGAGGGGGAGGAACTGTCGCTTGCGTGCTCCGACCCGTCGCTGCCGACGGACGGTCGGAACCTGGTGCTCCGCGCGGCGCTGGCGCTCCGCGAGCGCACGAGCTGCCGAAAGGGGGCGCGCTTCGCGCTCACGAAGCGCATCCCGACCCAGGCCGGCCTCGGGGGCGGAAGCAGCGACGCGGCTGGGGCGCTCGTGGGCCTCAACGCCGCCTGGGGACTCGGCCTCTCACGCGAAGAGCTGCGGCAGGTCGCGGCCACGGTGGGGTCCGACGTGGCGTTCTTCCTCTACGGCGGCACGGCGCGCTGCACGGGGCGCGGGGAGGTGGTCGAGCCGGCGCCCGCGCCGGCCGCGTTCCACTACGTCCTCGTTTGCCCAAACGTGGGAGTTTCCACTGCGGAGGCGTACGGGCGGCTGGCAGCCTTGACTTATGGGCCGCCACGCGCTAGCATATCTGTGTTGGCAGCGATTGCCCAAGGCAGCGTTGAGGGCACGGGTCAGAGGCTCTTCAATCGCCTCGAGAGCGCCGCCCTTGGCTTACGCCCGATCCTGCGCGAGGTGAGGGAACTCCTCGCGCAGACGGGGCTGTTCGCCGGGGTGGGGATGACCGGTAGCGGGTCGGGCTTCTTCGGCCTGTGCCGCGGGGACGATTGGGAGCGTGCCCACGACACTGCCGCGCACCTCGGGCTCGGCCAGGCGTACGCCGTTCGGAGCCTGCCGGACGGGGTGGTGGCCGGCCCAGCACAGGGTTCGTGAGATCGCGGGCCGGCGCCACGCCACCACAAGGGCCCAAGGGCGCCGGCGCCAGCAAGGGGTCGTGGAGCTGCGGATGGGGATGGCGGGGACCGCGTGTGTCACTCGATTCGTGGCTGGCCTTCAGTTTCGGCGTGCACGTTGCCCCGCCGATGGCGGGAGTGAGGTGGCCCGATGGAAGTCAGCGAAGTGCGAATCAAGCTGGCCGGGGATCGCGACGACAAGCTCAGGGCCTTCTGCACCTTGACGTTCGACAACTGCTTCGTCGTCCGCGACATCAAAATCATTCGGGGCACAAGAGGGCCGTTCGTGGCCATGCCCAGCCGCAAGCTCACCGACTTGTGCCCCAAGTGCCGAGGCAAGAACCACTTGCGCGCGCGTTTCTGCAACGAGTGCGGCCACCGCCTCTCCCCTGACCGCGCGGCGCGCGATGCCACGGGGCGGGCCAAGCTCCACGCCGATATCGCGCACCCCATCCACCGCGAATACCGCGGCTACCTCGAAGGCATCATCCTCCACGCCTATGGGGGAGAGCTCGAACGCTCGAAGCAACCCGGCTACCAACCCCCCGCCGACGTGTTGCACGACGCTGGCGAGGACTATTTCGACGATGGCGAGCCGCCCGAGGCGGGCCGTACCCCGCCCCCGGCCAAACCGGATGACCATAGCTTTGGAGAAGGCATCCTCCCTTGAGCAGAACCGGCGCGCAAATCCTGGTGGACACCCTGGTTGACGAAGGCGTCAAGCACATCTTCGGCATCCCCGGCGGCGTCGTAATCCCTTTGTTCGACGTGCTTTACGACTCGCCGATCGACGTCATCCTCACCCGCCACGAGCAGGGCGCGGGCCACGCCGCCGACGGCTTCGCGCGAGCCAGCGGAAAGGTCGGCGTCTGCGTCGCAACCTCCGGGCCGGGCGCCTGCAACCTCGTCACCGCCATTGCCACGGCCAACTTCGACTCCGTGCCCCTGGTCGCCTTCACCGGCCTGGTCCGCACGTATCTCATTGGCAACGATGCATTTCAAGAGGCGGACATCACGGGCATCACCCGCCCCATCACGAAGCACAACATTCTTGTCCGCGACATCGCTCGCCTCGGCCACGCCATCCGCGCCGCGTTCCACATCGCCCGCACCGGCCGCCCAGGCCCCGTGCTCGTGGACATCCCGGTGGATGTCTCGACCGCAACGACGGATCTGCCCGTCCCCAAAGAAGTTACGCTCCCGGGCTACAACCCGCACACGAAGGGCAACGCCCGCCAGGTCCACCTCGCCGCCGAGGCCATCAACAAGGCCCAGCGCCCCCTCCTCTACGCCGGTGGCGGCGTCATCATCGCAGGCGCCAGCGACCTCCTTCGCCAGCTTGCCGAGACCGCACAACTCCCCGTCACTACGACACTTATGGGCCTCGGAGCCTTCCCAGAAGACCACCCCCTCTCCCTCAAGATGCTCGGCATGCACGGCACGGCCTACGCCAACTTCGCCATGCAGCACGCCGACTGCATCATTGCCATCGGCGCTCGCTTCGACGACAGGATAACCGGAAAGCTCGACGAGTTCGCCCCGCAGCGTAACTGTATAATTCACATAGACATAGACCCTGCCTCGATCTCGAAGAGCATCCCGGTGGACATCCCGGTCGTCGGCGACGCCAAGAACATCCTCCGCATGCTCCTCAAGGCGATCAAGCCCGCGGACCGGACCGAATGGCTCAGCCTCATCGCCGACTGGAAGGCCAAGCACCCCCTCGCCTACAACGGCTCCGACGGCAAGCTCAAGCCCCAGTACGTCGTCGAGCAGATCTGCGACGTAACTCGCGGCGAGGCAATCATTTGCACCGAGGTCGGCCAGAACCAGATGTGGGCCGCCCAGTGGTTCACCCACCGCCACCCCCGCCACTTCATCTCCTCGGGCGGCCTCGGCACGATGGGCTACGGCTTCCCCGCGGCCATGGGCGCCCAGGTCGCCTGCCCCGACGCCATCGTCTTCGACATCGCCGGCGACGGCTCTATCCAGATGAATATCCAGGAGTTAGCGACAGTCGTCCGCCGCAAGATCCCCGTCAGAATCGCCATTCTCAACAACGGCTACCTCGGCATGGTCCGCCAGTGGCAGGAGATGTTCTTCAAGAAACGCTACTCGTCCACCTACCTGGCCGACGGGAATCCCGACTTCGTGCGCCTCGCGGAAGCCTATGGCGCCAAAGGAATTAGGGTCGAGCACACCGATCAGGTCCGCCCCGCCCTCGAGGACGCCCTCGCCACCCCCGGCCCGGTCGTCCTTGACTTCCGCATTGACCCCGAGGAAAACGTCTTCCCCATGGTCCCCGCCGGCGAGGCCCTCCACCGCATGCGCGGCCTGGCGTGAGGGGGGCGGGTACGTGGTCTTCGAGGCCTGAGCGACGCGCGCAAATTCAGTCGAAATTCGACACGGCCTGTCATTTTTCGACACGCCTCGGACGCCTCTCGCGTGAGCGCGGGCGGCCTGGCGCGAGTCACCCCTTGCACTTCTCCTCAGGCCATGCTACCATCCTGCGCAGCGTGGAGGCCCGGCGTGAACCCCATCGAAACCTACCTGCGCGACCTGCAGCCCATCCGCTCGGCCGGCGCGGCCCAGCCCGAGACCTCCTTCTACACCCCCCTCGCCAACCTCCTCAACGAGATCGGCAAGACCCTGAAGCCCAAGGTCCGTTGCGTCATGCAGCTTGCGAACCTCGGTGCCGGCATGCCCGACGGCGGCCTCTTCACCCCCGACCAGTTCCAGAGGTCCTCGGGCGACCCGCTCCCCAACCGGTTGCCCTCCCGCGGCGTGATCGAGATCAAGCCCGTGGCCGACGATGCGTGGGTGACGGCGGAGGGGCGCACATTCATGCTCAGCGGGCCGCGGTGATCGGGGCATCTGAGTCGCGTGCCGACTTTGGATCTGCTTGACTCGCCTGCGCCAGAGGGCTACACTTGGGTTGTGTTGCGGAGAGATGCATGAGGGAACTGACCGTTGAGTTGCTGAAGGACGAGGCGCGCGAATTCGGGGCCGCGGAGTCCGCCCACTACGAACCTGCCTTGTTCGGAGTGACCGACGGCAAGGCGGTGGGCACGTACTTCGAGCACAAGTTCCAGCGCTATCTCCACGACCGGTACGAGTATCATGAGGGTTCATCGGCCAGGGGCATTGACTTCCCGGAACTCGGCGTGGACATGAAGGTGACCAGCATCAAGCAACCGCAGTCCTCGTGCCCCTTCAAGACGGCCAGACAGAAGGTCTACGGCCTTGGGTACTCCCTGCTCGTCTTCGTCTATGAGAAGACTGACGACGCAGCTAGAAGGGCCGGGAATCTCAGGGTCCTTCACACCATCTTCGTTGACAGTGGCCGTACCGCCGACTTCCAGACAACGTCGGGTCTGTGTCGGATCATCGACAACTCGGGGAACGAGGACGATGTGGTCGCCTTCCTTCAGGAGAGATACCTACCTGTTGACGACATTCAGGCCCGGGAACTCGCGCAGGAGATTCTGCAAAGGCCCCCGCAGATCGGTTACCTCACGATATCCAATGCGCTCCAGTGGCGGCTTCAGTACACCAGGGCAATCGAACGCGCGGGGCAGGTGGACGGAGTTCAACGAATCGCGTGACACCCATGAGAAAGACCCGGGAACGAGCCGTCTTTGGCGATTTTCAGACCCCGCTCGCCCTCGCGCTCGATATTGTGAGCTTTATCAGGGGCGAGGAGCCGGAGATTAGGGCTGTGGTCGAGCCCACGTGTGGAACCGGCAGCTTCCTGCGCGCGGCTGCAGAGCTGCTTGGCCCATCCCCGACTTACTTCGGCTTCGACATCAACCGTGACTACGTAGGGGCCGCCCGGTCAGCGCTCAAGGATGTACATGGCCTGAAGTGGCACGTCGAGTGCGGCGATTTCTACAAGAGAGACTGGGAAGCGTTTCTCTCCGGCCTGTCCTCGCCTGTGCTGGTTGTCGGCAATCCCCCGTGGGTCACGAACGCGGCAATGCGTGTGATGGGGGGCCGCAACCTCCCTGCGAAGACGAACTTCCAACGGCACACCGGCTTCGCAGCAAGGACCGGCAAAGCCAACTTCGACATCTCGGAGTGGATGCTCATCCGACTACTCGGCTCGCTTCAGGGGCTCCGCTCGGTCGTGGCCATGCTCTGCAAGGTGGCGACCGCCAGAAGGGTCCTGCGCCACGCCTGGCTACACGGTCTCGACGTTGGGCCATCCTCCCTGCACATGATTGACGCGCAGGCCCACTTCGGCGCATCCGTCGAGGCATGCCTTCTTTACACTCACACGGGCACGGGTGAGGCCGAGGCCACGGCAACGGTGTACCCGGGCCTGTGTTTCGACAAGCCATTGCGCACGTTCGGGCTGTTCGGAGGCGAGCTGGTTTCTGACATTGACGCGTACCGCGCGTTCCGAGACATTGACGGGCTTGAGTACCGGAAGTGGCGGTCGGGCGTCAAACACGATGCCGCCGGCGTCATGGAGTTCCGGCTCGAGAACTCCACGTTTGTTAACGGGTTCGGCGAGAGGTATGACCTGGAGCCCGACTGCCTCTACCCCCTGCTGAAATCATCTGATCTGGCAAACGGGCGGCTGCACCCATCGAGGTTCGTGCTCCTCACTCAACACCGGGTCACGGACGACCCCGCTGCGCTGCGAGCCTCGGCCCCCAGGACTTGGCAGTACCTCCTTGACCACGCGGAGCAGCTTGACGGGCGCAGCAGTTCGATCTATTCCCAGCGGCCTCGGTTCTCCATCTTCGGGGTGGGCGACTACACGTTCGCTCCGTGGAAGGTCGCTATCTCAGGACTCTATAAGAACCTTCGCTTCGAGCCGGTTGGCTCATTCCGTGGCAAGCCGATTGTCCTCGACGACACCTGTTACTTCATCCCGTGCGAGTCAGAGCCGGAGGCACTGTTCTTCGCCCGCCTGCTGAACTCGACCACAGCACAGCGCTTCATTTCGTCGCTTATCTTCACCGATGCGAAGCGACCAATCACCGTGGACGTACTCAAGCGAGTAGACCTGAAGAAGCTGGCGGAGCATGTGGGCAAGGAAGGAAGAGCGACTGAGTACCTGGCATCTCCAGCCTTGGAGGCGAGTCACCAAAGACTCCTGGTGTTTGAGGAGAGGGCACAGTACCGAAGAAGGACACCCAAGACTTCGCGATAGCCTTCCCCGACGGACAGCTTATTGACCTCTGCGAAAGTAATGTGCGCCATGTAGCCCCCGAATGGGGGCGGCGGAGCTGGGGCTATCGCGGGAGCAGGCCATCGCGTGTCTGGGGAAGACGACGTTTGATGTGTTCCTGAACGGCGTGGCGTATTGGCGGAATGTGCCGGCGCGGGTGTGGGGCTACACGATCGGGGGGTATCAGGTGATGAAGAAGTGGCTGAGCTATCGGGAGCGCGATTTGCTGGGGCGGCCTCTGTCGCTGGACGAGGCGCACTATGTGACGGAGATGGCAAGGCGGCTGGCGGCGCTGGCGCTGCTGGAGCCGGCACTCGATGCGAACTACGAGGCGGTGAAGGGCAATGCCTATGCGTAGCCCGCTTCAGTCGCCAAGCAGGTGACTGCGGGGGTGCAGGGGAGCGAGGAGAGATTCCTCGACTTCGCTCCGCTCCGCTCCGCTCGGAATGACATGTACCTTTGGCGCGGCCATAGTTAGTTTCTGTTGCGGAAAGCCAATTGGCGCAACGAAGACTGCCTGAAGGCAGGACTCCAAACGGGTTCTTCCCCTGTTCGGAGTCCTGGCTTCAGCCAGTCTTGGCTTTCCGCAACAGAAACTAGTACTCTGTCAACACAGAGCTGATGGGTAGAGTTTCGTGAGCTTTCTCCTGGCATCCTCGATGGTGAATTGCCAGTTGATCGTGGCGCCCTTGGCGTTTCGCTTCGTCTCCCACGCGGCGACC
>VGYV01000383.1 GCA_016872855.1 Planctomycetota bacterium | reverse complement strand
GCACCGGCAGCACGTCGTGCTGAGGCGACCTTCTCCGGCTCACCGCGTCTTCTCACGGCGACGCGCCGCGGCAGGTCCTGGACCTCCGTTGTCTGCATCCGCAGTTCCGGGTAAATCGACAGGCCGTTCAGGCAGTCTTCGCCCCAATGAGCCGAGTCGCTCGAAGCGGTTCAGCCCCCAGGGGGCAGCCCCGGGGCGATGGGGTGGTTGATGAGCTGGCTTCCGTGCGTGTGCGCCGCCGCGTTGCTCGGAACCGTGGTTGAGGCGGGAGAGGCCGTGGGACAGCCGCCGCAAGCCGAGTTCAGGGCCAGCGGCCCGGAGGCGGAGGCAGGCGGGGTGCTCCGCTATCGCGTCGCCTCGCCGCTCCAACGGGGCGAGACGCTCGTGCGCGTGCTGCTGCCAGCGAAGCTGGACCCGCCGGAGACGCGCCGCGTGCTCTTCATCCTCCCCGTCGAGGCGGAGCTGGGCAGGCGCTGGGGCGACCCCGTGGCGGCAGCCCAGGCGGCGGGGGTGGCGGAGCGGCTCGGCTTCGTCGCCATCCTGCCCACCTTCGCCGCCATGCCCTGGTACTGCGACCACCCGACGGAGCCGACGCTCCGGCAGGAGAGCTACGTGCTGCGGGTGCTCGTGCCCCTGGCCGAGAAACTCTACCCTCACAACGCGAAGCGGCGGGTGCTCGTGGGCTACTCAAAGAGCGGCTGGGGGGCCTTCAGCCTGCTGCTGCGGAACCCCGAGGCCTTCGCCGCCGCGGCCGCGTGGGATGCGCCAATGATGATGGCCCAACCGGGGTTCGGGATGGACCAGGTGGTCGGCACCCAGGAGCAGTTCGAGCGCTACCGCATCGAGCGGCTGCTGCGCGAGCGGGCCGAGGCCGTGCGTGGGGCGAAGCGGCTCGGGCTGTTCGGCTACGGCAACTTCCGCAAGGACACCCAGGCCGCCCACGCCCTGATGGCCGAGCTGGGCATCCCGCACGACTACGCCGACGGGCCGCCCCGCAGGCACCACTGGGAGAGCGGGTGGCTCGAGGAGGCGGTGAGGGCGCTGAGGGAGATGGTCAAGTGAGGCTACGAGATAGGGCAGATCGGACCGATCGGACGGATCCGACGGATCCGTCGGCTCGGCCAGGCCGGCATGGCCGCCCGGCACCCCCACAAACCCCAACGAGAAAGCCCCGCGAGCGCGGGGCTTCTCGTTGCCATCGGGGATGGAGCCGCTCTCTTACAGCGAGTTCAGGTAGGCGACGAGGTCGGCCAGCTCCTCCTTCGAGAGCTTCGACGTGACGCCGTGCTTGTCTTCCTTGTTCCACTGGGTGAAGACCTCCTCCATCGTGGCGGCGCGGCCGTCGTGGAGGTAGGGAGCGGTGCGGTAGATTTCGGTGAGCTTGGGGGTGTAGAAGCGGTTGTCGGGCCGGTCGTAGGGGCCGAGGGTCCCCACGTCGTAGGCCTTAAGGTCGGTGTAGTACTGGCCCGTGTGGCAGGGGATGCACTTGGCCTTGCCGTCGAAGAGGGCCTTGCCGCGCGCCGCGGCCTCGGAGAGCTTGCCGTTGACCAGGAAGGGGTTGGGGTCGGCCTTCAGCCCCTTCAGGTAGGCGTCCACTGCGTTGGCGGTCTCCTCGGGCACGACGGCGAAGAGGATGTGCTTGAAGCCGGCTCGGACGGCGACCTCGGCGGTCTGGCGGACGCCCATTGCCATCACGGGCGCCGTGTAGTGGGAGTAAACGAGGTTGCGCGTGCGCTTGTGGTTGCCCATCCCGTCGTTCAGGAGGTCCCACCGCAGGCCGTCCATCCGCGCGTTGTTGGGGTGGCAGGTGGCGCAGCTCTGCCACTTCTGGAAGCACAGCTCGGCGTCGTGGAAGGCGATCTCGCCCTTGCGGACGATGTCGGGCTCAGGCTGGTCGCCGACGGGCACGTTCTTGAGGAGGTTGCCCGTCTCGGTGTCCATCACGCACAGCGCGCCCCCGAAGTAGGTGGGCACGTAGAGCTGCTTGCCGTCGGCCGCGAGGGCGATGCCGCGCGGCCCGCGCTCGAAGGGCCTATCCGCCGCGTGGAGGTAGAGCAGTGTCCTGCCGCCGACGGGGAAGCGCTGGATCAGCTCGGCGAAGTACATCGCCATCAGGTCGTTGACGAGCTGGAAGCGGTACTTGGGGTCCTTCTTGACCTCGGCCCAGGGATTGATGTTGGCGGAGCCGAGGCTTCGGGCGTACTGGTCGGGGATTTTCCCCGTGAGCATCTCGACGAGGCGGCCGACGTGGATGCGGGCCACCTCGTGGCAGCCGCTCAGGCTCACCCACAGCGTATTGCCGTCGGCCGTCAGGGCCAGGCCCCACGGGTCGGCCGCGCCCAGGTCTATGCTGTCGAGCAGCATCGTCGCGTGCAGCTCATTCGCCGTCAGGTCAATCACCGAGAGGGCCGAGGTGTTCATCCAGCCGCGCTCGAGCTGAGTCGTGGGCACCTGGAAGCGGGAGACGCTGTGGACGAGGTAGGCCCACTTGCCGTCGGGGGAGACGACGACGGAGCGGCAGTTGGTCGAGCCGCCGGGGAGCTTGATGGTGGAGCCGGTCTTGCCCTCCTTGACGTCGAAGATGCTCACGGAGGCGGATGTGGAGCTTTCCGTGGCCGGGCCGGTGGCGAGGGAGTTGGCCACGACCACGCGCGCCTCGTCGGGGGTCACGGCGGCGAACATCGGCTCGCGGACCGCCTTGACCCGGAACTTCTCGGCCAGCTCGGCGCAGTCAATCACCGAGACCGTCGAGTCGCCCATGTTGCACACGAACAGGCGGCCCATCTTGGGCGCGAGGGCGAGGCCTGCGGGGCGGAAGCCCACGGGGATGCGCTTCGTCTCCTTGCCGCCATCGGTGGAGATGGCCGCGACGGCGTTGGCCTGCTGAAGGGTGACGAAGAGCGTCTTGCCGTCGGCGGAGAGGGCCATGCAGGCCGGCCCGCCCGCCACCTTCCACTCGGCCGTCCTCTTTCCCGCCGCGGGATCGACCACGGCCACACAGTCCGCCGTCTGGTCCGTCACGTAGACCGCCTTGCCGTCTGACGACGGGAGGGCAGCATAGGGGGAACGATAGGTCCCCGCTCCCACAACCGAACAGAGGGCCATCGCAACTGACCAGGCGGCAATGCCGACAACGGTCCGATCTGAACTCACAGTGCAGCCTCCTGCCGAGATGAAACGGGTGCGCCCGTCGCGCGCGAGCTACCATATGTAGCGGAAACGCGTGAGAAAAGCAAGTCGCAATCGCGGCGCGTGCGGGCGGCTTGACTTCCCGCCGCCTGGGCGCTAGGATACCGCGCAATAGCGAACCCCTGCGCCGCGATGGCGCCCGTTGTAAGGGGATGTCAATGAAGGCCACGCTCGTGTCGAAGACCGGGCTCACCGACAAGCCGGAATATGCCCTCGACGACGGCCAGTCGTACCTCATCGGCCGCTCCCGCGAGGCCCAGGTCATCGTGAAGGACAAGTTGGCCTCCCGCCAGCACTGCAAGCTCACTGTGACCGGGCCCGAGGAGTGGAGCGTGGCCGACCTGGGGAGCTCCAACGGCACCTATGTGAACCGCCAGCGGATCACCACGCGCGCACTCCAGCACGGCGACGTCATTCAGATCGGCAAGGCCGCGCTCGAGTTCCGCCTCCTCAGCGCGACGACGGCGCCGACTGTGGTCGCGCCGAGGGTGGCCTCGGGGGACGGCCCGCGGACCGCCGAAAGCTCCGCTGCCCCAGCGCAGGCGCCCCCCCCGCGCACGCCGCCTCCCCTGCCGCCCGCGGGAGGGCCTCAGCCGCCGGCGCCGCCCAAGGCCCCCCCCGCCGCACAAGGGCCTCCCGCGGCGACCGAGGGACCGCCCCCACAGCGGCCCCCGGAGGCGTCCAAGGCAGCTCCGCCGCCCAAGCCCAAGGCGTCAGCCAAGCCGCCCGCGCCGCCGAGGGCCCAGGCGCCACCCGGCAGCCCCGCACCGCCAGAGCCCAAGGAGGACGTTGACGAGGATATCCGCGGCCTGTTCGACTTCCTCGACAAGGTCGGCGGCAAGGGCGGCAAGCCCGCCGCCGACGAGGGCCTGCCCGTCATCCCCGTGGACGAAGAGTCGCCCCCCAAGCTCCGCGAGGAGAAGACCCCCACCCTCAAGCTCGAAGAGGAAGTGGAAGGGGGAGGGCTCTTCTCCCTGCTGGACAAGGTGGAGGCCCGCGAGCCCGCGCGCCCGAAGGCAGGGCCGCCCCCCCCACCGCCCCAGGCGCCGCCCCCGCCGGCCCAGAGCGACCAGGGGGGCCTCCTCGCCTTCCTGCGGAAGAAGAAGCAACAGCCATGAAGGAACGACGATTGCGGATTGCGGATTGCGGATTGGGGATTCCGGTCTGGAATCTGGAATCTGGAATCTGGAATCCCCGCCCCCTTCTCCCTCTCGTGCTGGCGCTGCTCGCGCTCAGCGCCCTGGGGCCGGCGGGCGCGGACACGATTGTCCTCCGCAACGGCCAACAGCTCCAGGGCCGCGTGACCATCGAGGGCGGCAAGGCCCGCATCGAGCTCGACGTGGGCGGCACCGTGGTCGTGGACGCCGGGGAGATCGCCAAGACCACCGCCGACGGCCCCGCCGCAGCAGCGACCGGCGAGGCAATTGCCGTGCCGCCCGAGCTCATGGGCCGCCTGAAGGCGCGTGAAGAGGTCCACAAGCTCATCGAGGCCCTCTTCGACGAGAAGGAGCCGCCCCGCCTGAAGGCCGAGGCCGAGCTGGCGCACCGCGGCCGCGAGGCCCTGCCCATGGTCCGCGCCGCCTTCGCGGCCGCCACGCCCGTCCCGCGCCGCCACCTCCTGCGCGTCCTGGCCGCCGTCGGCGACCCAGCCTCCACCCCCAAGATCGTCGAGGTGCTGCGCAACCCCAACGAAAAGGAGCTGCACGCCGAGGCGGTGAAGGCCCTCGCCGCCATCGAAGGCCACAGCGCCACGCTCATCCTCACCGAGCTCCTCGTGAACTCGAAGGACGATGAGGTGCGGACCGAGTGCCTGAAGGCCCTGGCCGACATGGGCACGCCCTTCGCCGCCCCCTTCATCGCCGAGGCTCTGCGCGCCGACGCCCTGCGCCAGCTCGCCCGGGCCGCCATCGGCCAGTGGGACGACCCGGTGCTCCTCCCCTACCTGCTCCCGCTGCTCGACGACACGGCGCGCGAGGGCCGCGAGCGCGCCGCTGCCTGGGCCGTCCGACTCGTCACCCCCGGCCACGCCCTCCCGCTCACCCGCCTCCTCGAGGCCTACGACGACGATAAGGACGTGGCGAAGGCCCTCCGCACCGGCGTGACCCGCCTGCACAGGGACTTCCCCGTCGTGGGCGACGTCGAGCTCCTCAACGCCCCTCAGACGGCCATCCGCGACTCCGCCCTCGAGGCGCTCAAGAAGGTGCAGAAGGACAGGAAGAAGCGCGGCAACACCCCCCGCGACTGGCGCGACATGCGCGACGAGGCGGCCCAGCCGCGCCTCGACGTGGCCGCCACCGACACCCGCGCCCGCGGCCTCGTCCGCAACGTGAGCGGCGAGGGGCTGGCCCCCGACATCGAGTCCTCCCTCAAGACCCCCGCCGCGGCCCTCCCCGTGAAGGTGGACGTCGCGGCCAAGCTCCTCCCCCTGCCCCCCCTCCCCGCCGACCGCCCGGCGTCTGCCCCGCGCGACGCACGCCCCATCCTGGCACGCCTCGACCACGAGCAGCGCACCACCACATACGCCGTCCGCCTCATCTGCCTCACCGGCGCCGACCTCGCCCTCCCCGGCCTCGAGCCCGCCCTGTGCCCCACGCGCCCTGGGGGAGCCGTCCTCATCTCCTTCGCCCGCCTGGGCGACAAGCGCGACGAGGTGCTCGCGCGCGCCCGCCGCCTCGCCCTCCACGCACTCGCCCGCTCGATGGGCCTGCCGCCCTGCGCCGACCCCTCGTGCCCGAGCAGCTCCGTCTACTCAGCGTCGGACCTCGACGCCAAGTCGCCCCGCTACTGCGCCGCCTGCGGCCCCGCCTTCGCCGCGGCCTGGGCCGCCGAGCACGACGCCGCGAGCTTCAACTACGGCCCCGCCGGCGCCAAGCTCGCCGCCATCGCCACGCGGGTGAAGACGAAGGACGCCTGCGCCGCGGCCGCCTACGCCTTCGAGCGCGCCTTCCAACCCCTACAGGCCATCGAGCAATGGAAGGCCTGGCAGGTGGCTGGCGGAGCCGAGCCGGCCCAGGTGGCCCTCGTCACCAAGCGCATCGAGCTCCTCGACCGCTTCGAGAAGTGGCAGGCCCGCAAGAAGCTCACCGCCCCTGCCCCGCCCCCCAAGGCCCGGCCCTAGCCAACCGCCTGAGGAAGACCAGTGGAAACCAAGAAGTCGCCCGCGGCATGGGTGGAGGAGGAAACCTTCGGCAACAAGCGGATCCGCTTTGCCTGGAGCCTCGATTCACGGGGCAACGTGGCGTTCCGCATCGGGGCCGCTCCGGGCGCGAGCCGCTGCCTGCCGCGCGAGGACCTGGAACGCATCCAGGGGTTCATGGCCGACCGTAGTTGGCATCCGGCCTCGCGGTACGTGGAGAAGAAACTGGGGGACCGGGCGAAGCGCAGCATCGAGGACTTCGGCCGCGGCGAATTGGGCTGGGACACGCGGTGCGCCAAAACGGTGCCCCACCTCTGCGCCATCTTCACCCGCTCGGGGCTGTGGGACTGGAACGAGAGGCGGAAGGTGATGGCCTTCCGCCAGGCCGAGCGCGACCTGGCGGGCCTGCGCGCCTACTACAAGCGCCGCCGTGCCGGCGACCCCTGCCCGGCCGTCCAGCGGGGCAGCGACGTGCCGCGGCGCCACTGGGGCGGCACGCTCCACGACCTCTCCGTCACCTTCCGCACCCACAGCCGCGGCCTGCGCGCCCGCTTCGAGGCCTGCCTCGGCGGCCGCCACGCCACGGAGAAGGGCCAGCGCCGCGAAATGGCTCTCATCCAGTTCCTCCGCGAACACCTCCCCACACGATACGGCGTCACCCGCGGCGAGGTCATCGCCTCCACCGCCGAGTGCAGCAGCCAGGCCGACGTGTTGATCTACGACGCCCTGCGCTCCCCCACCCTGCTCTCCACCGAGACCTCGTGCCTCCTGGCCGCCGAGAGCGTCTACGCCGCCATCGAAGTCAAGCCCCGCCTCAGCGCAGGCGAACTCGTCAGGGCCGCGGCCAACCTGCGCTCCGTCAAGGCACTGCCCCGCACCGCCCTCCTGCGCCCCTACGCAGGTTCCGTTGCGGGAAGCCAGGACTGGCTGAAGCCAGGACTCCAAACAGGGGGAGAGCCCGTTCGGAGTCCTGCCTTCAGGCAGTCTTCCAAGCGCCGGCAGGCTTTGCGCAACAGGAGCCACGTCATCGAGTCGCCCCCCGAGGGGCCGCGCAGCAACCCACCCGTCTTCGGCGCCGTCTTCGCCATCGAGAGCGACCCGCTCGGGCGCCTCTACAGCGCCCTCGAGGACGCCCAGCGCGGCCTCGACCCCGAACTCTGGGTGGACTGCGTTTGCATCCTCGACCAGGCCGTCATCTACCGCCCCGGCGGCCGGGCCGGCCACGCGGGTTGGACCTCCGAGTTCTCCGACGCGCCGCCGCCCACCCGCATCGCGCTGGCGGGGCCGGACGCCCTGCTCTACTTCTACCTCACGCTACTCCAGGACATCAACACCAAGACCCTCCTCCCGCCCGACCTGGAGTTCTACTGGCAGCCGGGCTGAGCCGCAGCCCAGGATGCGGCCGCGAATCGCGCGAACCCGCGCGAATCCAAGACGGAAGACCGGTTCTCACGCAGAGGCTGAGGAGACAGCAGAGAAGAGAGCGCCCGCGGAACACGCGAAATGACGCGAAAGGGGAACCGGCCCCGCCGGGCGACTTGGGGTCACACACCGAAGAGGGTTCTGAGTTGGGCGCTGCTCTCCAAGCTCTTTACGTTGGCCCGGATGCCTGGGAGCTTCACGTCCAACCGCTTGGGACCCCCCTTGCTGTCAACGACGATGAGCTGGATGCGCCCGAACTGTTCCCCATGCTTCTCCGCATAAGCCGCAAGCGCCTTCGCCTTCTCCACGGACTCATCCCGGCCCGGGTCGTGCGGATCTAGTCCCAACTCAAGCGTGATTTTTTCAGAACCCTGAGCAGAATGGCTCGAAATGCCCGATCCCTGTGGGTAGAATGTGTTTGACAGAAGACACGTCCTCCCGCAGGAAAGGGCATTTCGAGTGAACAGCA
>VGYV01000382.1 GCA_016872855.1 Planctomycetota bacterium | reverse complement strand
TTTGCACACGAGGATGAAGTCTGGCTTGTACCGCTCGGTTTGGCTCCCTCTGGGAATGTCAAGTTCGCTGATCGCCTGCTTCGTTCTGATCTCGCTATCCTCGTATCCGAGGTCAGCGAGCATGCGCAGGACAAAGAACGACTCGACACTCGCCTCGTTTGAGAGGTCAGTGGAACAACAGTACCTATTGGTCGACCCAACCGATGGTCCTTCACCGGTCATCAGGCCCTCTCTTTCTCCGCCCGGATCTCCACCAGGCTTGCGGCGTCATCCCGCATAGATCGTCCTCGCGCTCTGGAGGATGCGGCGGCGGCGGATCCAGTTCTCGCTCTTCTCCACGGCCGGCCTCTCCACGAGGTCCACGGGACGGCCCAACAGCTCGCCGAACTCCTGCTCGGCGCGAATCACGTCGAGCAGAGTCCAATCCACCTCAGGGGCGAAGTCCACCAGGCAATCCACGTCGCTCTCCGGGCCGAAATCGTCCCGCAGCACGGAGCCGAAGAGCGCGAACTCGCGAATCTTCCAGCGCCGGCAGAATGCCCGGAGCTTTTCCTCGGGGATGTCCACCCCACGGTACATCATGCCACTGCTCCCGCCCTCGGCTTCCTCTCTTCTCACGCGTCACGGGTCACGCGTCATTCACAGCCCCGACGCCGGCTTGGGCACAGTCTCCAAGAGGCGCTGGATGATCTGCTCGCTTCTGATCCTCGCGGCCTCGGCCTTGAAGTTGGTGATGATGCGGTGGCGGAGCACGGGCAGGGCCACGGCCTCGATGTCGCCGACCGAGACGCCGAAGCGGCCGCTGAGGACGGCCCTCGCCTTGCCCGCAAGCACCAGGTAGTGGCTGGCACGCAGGCTGGCGCCCCAGGTCACGTAGTCGCGGACGAAGTCGGGCGCGCCCTCGGCCCGCGGGCGGCTCATGGCCACCAGCCGCACGGCGTAGCGCGCCACGGGGTCGGCCACGGGTATCTCCCGCACCACGTGCTGGT
The DNA here is from genome assembly GCA_016872855.1 of Planctomycetota bacterium. GTDB lineage: Bacteria > Planctomycetota > PUPC01 > DSUN01 > DSUN01 > DSUN01. The sequence goes on along the minus strand of VGYV01000382.1, from coordinate 7,231 downwards.
AGTCCAGCAACTCCTCGCGGTGCATCACGCAGTCGAGCCGCTCGCGCCGCCGGCTCGTCGTCTGCCCCACGATGTCTATCTCCTCGGCCCGCTTGGGGTAGCCGATGATGATGCTGAACATGAAGCGGTCCTGCTGGATGGCGGGCAGCGGATACGTGCCCTCCTGCTCGATGGGGTTCTGCGTGGCGAGGACGAAGAAGGGGCGCTCGAGGGGATAGGTGACGCCGCCGACGCTGACCTGCCGCTCCTGCATGGCCTCCAGAAGCGCAGCCTGGGTCTTCGGCGGCGTGCGGTTGATCTCGTCCGCCAGGATGATGTTGGCGAAGATCGGGCCGCGGAGGAACTTCATGGTCCGCTGGCGGCTCGCGCGGTCCTCCTCCAGGATTTCCGTCCCCGTGATGTCGGAGGGCATGAGGTCGGGTGTGAACTGTATGCGGCGGAAGCTCAGGTCGAGGGCTTCGCCCAAGCTCATGATGAGCAGGGTCTTGGCCAGCCCCGGCACGCCGGTGATGAGGCAGTGGCCGCCGGCGAAGAAGGCCAGGAGCACCTGGTCCACCACCTCGTCCTGGCCGATGATCACACGGCGAATCTGCGCGAGCACGCGCTCGCGGCCCTCCTTGAGCTTCGCCAGCATCTCGGCCGCACGCGCCTCATCCAGCTCCGCTGCCACCTGCGCTGGTTCTGCCACGGTCGGGATTCCTCACAAGAGGGAATCCGTAATCCGCAATGCGTAATCCGTAACAGGAAAGAAGGCCAACGCTCGGTCTTCTCTGGTTACGGATTACGGATTACGGATTACGCAACTCCACAAGCCTCGAAATCACGTCCTCCACGCTCACCTTGTCCACATCGGCCCTGAAGTTGAGGCCGATTCGGTGGCGCATCACGGGCGCGACCACGCCGCGGATGTCGGCCGGCTCGACCCTCATTCGCCCGGCCATCGCCGCGCCCGCCTTTGCGCCGAGGACGATGAACTGGCTGGCCCGCACCCCCGCGCCCCACTCGATGTACTCCTTGACGAAGTCGGGAGCACCCTTGGTCTCGGGCCGGGAGGCCGATACCAGGTCCACGATCCCCTCGATCACCTGCTGCGGCACCTCGACCTTCAGAATCAGGTCCTGGTAGGCCAGCAGCTCCTCCTTCTCCATGATCGGGGCCAGCTCTACCTCGGCCGTGCCGGTGGACGCCTTGATGGCCGTCACCTCGTCGTCCTCGCCCAGGTAGTCCATGAGCACGCTGAACATGAAGCGGTCCTGCTGGGCCTCGGGGAGGGGGTAGGTGCCCTCCTCCTCGAAGGGGATCTGCGTGGCGAGGACGAACGTGGGCTGCTCGAGCGGATACGTCTTGCCGCCTATCGTCACCTGCCGCTCCTGCATCGTCTCGAGCAGCGCGGCCTGAGTCTTCGGCGGAGTTCGGTTGATCTCGTCCGCCATCACGATGTTGGCGAACACAGGGCCGCGGACGAACTTCAGCTCCCGCCGCCCGCTCGCCATGTCCTCCTCGAGAATCTCCGTCCCCGTGATGTCGCTCGGCATCAGGTCGGGCGTGAACTGGATGCGCTTGAACGACAGCTTCATCAGCTTCGCCAGGGACGACACGAGAAGGGTCTTCGCCACGCCCGGCACGCCGGTGAGCATGCAGTGGCCGCCGGCGAAGAACACCGTCAGCACCTCCCGCATCGCCCCGTCCTGCCCGACGATGACCCGCTTGAGTTGCGAGATGATCGCCGCCGTCTGCTCCTGCAGCCGCTCGGCGCCGCCGTCTGGACCCGCCATCCTCACCCTCCGATCGTGACCCCGCCCTGCGCCTTCCCTCCGCCGCGCGCCCATACTAGGGATTTGCCCCCCGGATTTCAAGCGCGAGATGCCACACACTCTCTCGTTCTTGCACCTCTTGGCCCTGTGCAGCCGAACGCGCGGCCTGAGACGTGGCACGGCTGGCCTGTCCAGCCGTGTCCCTGCGCCGCCATCGAAGACACGGCTGGACAAGCCAGCCGTGCCACAATTGGGGCCCTCGTGGCTGCCAGACGTGCGGGCCAGACTCAGGCGTCAACCCGTGTTGGCATGCCTCAACGGGCTCTGGTATGATAGGCTTCGGTCTGTGGTCGCCTTGTTCATCTGTTGCAGGAGGTTGCGCTGTGGTGGTACGTCGTGGGTTGTGGCTGGCCGTCGCAATGGCCGCCCTCGCGGGCGCCGCATGGGCGGGGGGGGCCGAGGGCTGGACCAATCTGTTCAATGGCAAGGACCTGAGCAACTGGGACGTGTTGGGCTGCGAGGCCGAGGTCAAGGACGGCGAGCTGCTGATCAAGGCCGGCAATGGTCTCGTCCAGACGAAGGAGCAGTATGGCGACTTCGTGCTCGACCTCGAGTGGAAGGCCCTGAAGGCGGACCGGTGGGACTCCGGCATCTACTTCCGCTACACCGAGGTGCCGAAGGGCCGACCCTGGCCTCCCCGCTACCAGGCCAACCTGGCCAAGGGCATTGAGGGCAATGTGGCCGAACTCAAGGGTGCCAGCAGCAAGGGCCTCGTCAAGCTCGGCGAGTGGAACCGCTTCGTCCTCACCATCCGCGGCGAGGGGGCGGAGCTGGAGATAAACGGCAAGCCCGCGTGGAAGGCCGAGGGCATCAAGGTGCCCAAGGGCTACATCTCCCTCCAGGCCGAGGTGCCCCAGGGCGGACAGTTCCTCTTCCGCAACGTCCGCATCAAGCGCCTGCCGTGACCTCGTTCGCCGCTCCGGGAGCAACTTGCGCCCCCCGGCAGGGGCGCAAGTTGCCGGATCGCCCAATAGCCCTCTTAGACGTGCGAGGAAGCAACTTGCGCCCCTGCGCACACACTCCCGTGCGCATGTGGGTAACTCCATAAGTCCTGAAATACCAAGGGCGCAGACCGCTCGGCCTGGGCAACTTGCGCCCCATTGGCCCTCCGGGGGGCGCAAGTTGCCCGTACGTAAGTCTCAATCTGTGCTGTTTTTCACAAGCCAGAGCAGGCGGCGTCGGCTGAAGGCGGTGTGCCCTGGGTCGCCTCTACCGGCCGCTCACGCCTGGAGAAGGGTGCGGTAGGTGTCGAGGACGAGGCGGCTGCCGCTGGTCACGGCGTCGTGGGCGGCACGGACGCGGCGGCTCATGGCGGGGACGAAGATGTCGGCCAGCAATGCCTTGCTCTCGCTGACCTCGCCGAACTGCATGAGGCGGAAGGTGTTGTAGACGTCAATCGCCATGTCGGCCAGGTTGCGGGCCACGAGGTCGGTGTAGTCGCGCTCGGCGCGCTTCTTGACGTACTCCATCGCCTTGTTGAAGCGTTCGAGGGCCTCGGTGACAGCGGGGAGGTGTTTGGAAGTGCTTCCCGCATAAGACCTTGCGGAGAAATCGGCGAAGAGGCTATCGAGGTCGCCGCCGAGCAGGCCGGCTAGGATGGCGACGACCTGGAGCTGGCTGGTGCCCTCGTAGATGTTGGTGATGCGGGCGTCGCGCAGGTAGCGCTCGATGGGGTAGTCGCGCATGAAGCCGCTGCCGCCGAGGACGGCCAGGGCCGAGTTGGAAAGCTCGACCGCAGCCTCGGAGGCGTAGTATTTCGCCATTGGAGTCAGGGTGGAAGCGTAGGCGTGCCACTTCTTGTAGAGGGCCTTGGCATCCGCCTGATTGCCGATTGCCGATTGCCGATTGCCGATTTCAGTCCCTGATCCGCCTTTCGCGTCCCTTTCGCGTGTTTCGCGGGCGGGGGCGGTTTGGAGGGCTTCGTACTCCTTCTCGAAGTCCACGGCCACGCCGCAGTCAATGGTGAGGGTGCGTGCGAGCTCGAGCTTGAGGCGCATGCCGACCAGGAGGTCGGCGAGCGCGGGGAAGTGGACGATGGCCTTGCCGAACTGCTCGCGGGAGTGGGCGTAGGCGAGGGCCTCGCGATAGGCGGCCTCGCAGATGCCCACGCTCTGGGCCGCGATGGCCAGGCGGGCGCCGTTCATCAGGTCCATCGTGTACTTGATGAGGCCGAAGCGGCGGCGGCCGACGAGCCAGGCGGGGCAGTTGGTGAATTGGAGTTCGCAGGTGGGGGAGCCGTGGATGCCGAGCTTGTCCTCGATGCGTCGGACGCGGAGCCCGGGGCCTTTCTCCGCGAGGAGGAGGGAGAGGCCGCGGCCGTCCCTGGTGCCCTCCTCGGAGCGGGCGAGGACGAGGAGGATGTCGCCGCAACCGTTTGTGATGAAGCGCTTGACGCCGTTGAGGCGCCAGAGGTTGGGGTCCTTGGGGTCTGGGCTGGCCTTGAGTCGGACGGCCTGGAGGTCGGAGCCGGCGTCGGGCTCGGTGAGGACCATGGCGCCGGTGGCCTCGCCAGTGGCGAAACGGGGGAGATACTTGTCCTTCAGCTCTTCGGAGGCGAAGCGGAGGATGGTCTCCGCGATGTCGCCGAGGCCGAAGAGGGTCATGAGGGCGGCGTCGCCGCGGGAGACCATTTCGATGGCGGCGGCGTAGGTGGTGTGGGGCATGAAGATGCCGCCGTACTTGCGCGGGAGGGTGAAGCCCATGAGGTCGGCGCCGGAGAGGCGGTCGAGGGCCTCCTGGGTGCCCTTGGCGTAGGTCACGACGCCATCGTGCCACTTTGCCCCTTCGCGGTCCACGTCCTCGGCGCGGGGCGCGATGCAGTCGCCGGCGATGTCGCCCACGATGCGGAGCGTGGCGTGGTAGTTCTCGAGGGCATCGGCGGCGTCGCGGGGCGCGTAGGGGTATTGGCCGGCCTCGGCGAAGTCGTGCTCGCGCAGGCGCGCGATCTCGGCGAGGGGCGCCTGGTCGAGGTTGAACTTGATGTCAGGATTGTCGTCGTAGAAGTTGGGCATGGGCAGTTGCTCTCGCAAGGCTCCTGGCTGGCAAAGGGCGATCGGACCGACCGAATCGATCGAATCGATCGAGACTATTTCGACTTGAAGGCCTCGATCATCTTGGGGATGACCTCGAAGAGGTCGCCGACGATGCCGTAGTGGGCGAAGGAGAAGATGGGGGCCTCGGGGTCGGTGTTGATGGCGAGGATCTTGCCTGATTCGGCCATGCCGGCGCGGTGCTGGATGGAGCCGGAGATGCCCGCGGCAATGTAGAGCTTGGGGCGGACGGTGGTGCCTGTCTGGCCGACCTGGTGGTCGCGGGAGATGTAGCCGGCGTCAACGGCGGCGCGGGATGCGCCGACCTCGCCGCCGAGGGTGCGGGCGAGCTCGCGGACGAGCTCGAAGCCTTCGGATGAGCCGACGCCAGCGCCGCCCGAGACGATGACCTTTGCGCCCTTGAGGTTGACCTTGCGCTCGGCCTTGACCCGCTCGATGATGCGGACGGCGTCGGCCTCGGGGCCGAGGGCGACCTTGACGGGCACGACCTGGCCGGTGCGGGCGGGGTCGGCCTGGGGCATGCGCATGACGCCCTCGCGGACCGTTGCCATCTGGGGCCTGTGCTCTGGTGTGACGATGGTGGCGATGATGTTGCCGCCGAAGGCGGGGCGAATCTGGTGGAGGAGGCCCTTGTATTCGGTCTTGCGGACGGGGTCGGTGTGGTCGCCGATCCGCAGGTTCGTGCAGTCGGCGGTGAGGCCGGTGCGGAGGCGAGAGGCGACGCGGGGGGCCAGGTCGCGCCCTGCGGGGCTGGCGCCGAAGATGACGACCTCGGGCTTGGCCTCGGCGACCACCTGGCTGACGAGCTGGGCATAGGGGAGCGTGGTGTAGACGGCCAGGCGCGGGTCGTCGGCGACGTAGACGGCGTCGCAGCCGAAGGCGATGAGCTGGCTCGGCTGGTCGGTGAGGGCGTGGCCGAGGAGGATGGCGGCCAGGTGCTGGCCGAGGTCGTCGGCCAGCTCGCGGCCTTTGCTCAGGAGCTCGAGGCTCACCTCGGCGAGACGGCCGCCGTCCTGCTCCGCGAAGACGAAGACGCCGCCAGTGAGATCGGGCATATCATCTGTTCCCTAGTTCTCTCTGGTTCCGCGGATTTCCGATTTCCCATTTCCGATTGCCCATTTCAGACAGGGGCGACACCAAGCCGGGGGACGTCTGAAATCGGAAATCGGCAATTGGCAATCGGAAATGTCAGTCGAGGACGTGTTCCTCGATGAGTTCGTGCATGAGGGCGGCGATGCCCTCCTTGGTCGGGGCGATGGTCTTGTGCTCGGAGGCGACGAGGACGATGCTCTCGATGTTCTTGACCTTTGTGGGGGAGCCTGCGGCGCCGCAGCGGCTGGGGTCGGCCGCCACGTCGGCGGGCGCCCACACGGGAATGAGCAGTCCCTGGCCTTCGAGGTCGGCCACGATGGGGTCCACGCGCTCGGCGAGGAGGGCGGGGTCGGGCTTGCCCTTCTCGGGGTCGAGTTGGAAGGCGACCTTCTCGCGGACTTCGAGGGGGCTGCGGGCGCGCTTGAATTGGGCGGCGCGCTTGGCCCGGCGGGGCCTGGGCTCGTTGGCCTCTCCGACCACGGTGAGGAGGCACGGGAGCGGGGCCTCGACGACCTCGGTTCCGCCCTCGATGAGGCGGCGGACGCGGATGCGGCCGGGCGCCAGGTCGAGGATGTCGCGGGCGTAGGTGATCTGCGGCACGTCGAGCGCGCCGGCGAGCTGGGGGCCGACCTGGGCGGTGTCGCCGTCAATCGCCTGGCGGCCGCAGAACAGGAGGTCGAACTCGGCGATTCGGCGGATGGCGCAGCCGAGTGCGTAGGCGGTGGCCAGGGTGTCGGCGACGGCGAAGGCGCGGTCGGAGAGGAGGGCCACGGCGTCGGCGCCGCGCATCAGGGCCTCGCGGAGGGCCGCGGCGGCGCTGGGCGGGCCCATGGTGACGACGGTGACGCGGCCGCCGTGCGCGTCGCGCACCTGGAGGGCCATTTCGAGGGCGTTGAGGTCCTCGGGGTTGAAGATGGCCGGCAGGGCCGAGCGGTTCACCGTCCCGTCGTCGTTCATCGCCTTGGCGGTGATGTTCTTTGTGTCGGGGACCTGCTTGATCAGGACAACCATCTTGAAGGGCATCGGGCGCCATCCTTGTCGTGCAAAGCCATGCTCGATGGGTGATTCCAGACGCGTGACGCGTGACTCGTGACTCGGAGAAGGCCAGGCTCTCTTCTCACGCGTCACGGGTCACGCGTCACGCAATTCTCTAAATAACTCGCCACGATTCTGAATCAATGTGGGCGGGGCCTCTGCGCCCCGCGACACCCTGCGCGGGGCAGAGACGCCCCGCCCACAGGCCTGCGCAATTCCGGCACACGTTCCTTCCTGAGC
>VGYV01000381.1 GCA_016872855.1 Planctomycetota bacterium | reverse complement strand
GTAGGGGCCGGGCTGCGGGCCGCTGCGGCCGAGGAACCACTGGGATGTGTCGGGGACGGGCGCGGGAGCGGGTGCGGGGGCTGGGGCGTATGCGGGAGCCGCGGGCGGCGGGGCGTAGGCCGGGGCCGGGGGCGCAGGCGCCGGAGCCGGCGGGGCATACGCGGGAGCCGCGGGCGGCGGGGCGTAGGCCGCGGGGGCCGGCGGGGCCGGGGCAGGCGCCGGAGCGGGGCGCAGCTCGGGCACCGCGCTCACCGCCTTCCACTCGGCCATGCCATCCCGCCACACCAGATCGGTCGGCGCCACTTCGCCGCGCGCGACCATCGCCTTGAGGTCCGCATCCGAGAGCGGGCCCCGCTGCTGTCCTCCCTGTCCGACATACCAGTCCGCCATGCGCGCACCTCCTCCTGTAAGAGGGTTCGGGGGCCGAGTTAGCCCGCACCTCATCCGAGGCGCGGGAGGACATCAAGAGTGCGAACACAAGCCGTTCGGAGTGCGGGCTTTAGCCCGTAGTTCGCCGCACGGGGGCACAAGATACGGCCTGAAGGCCGCACTCCGAACTGGGGACTCGACTTCGGCAGCGCGCGCTTGTCACTTGGCACTTGGTCCTTCAGGGGACGACGACGGGTTTCATGGGTTTGCCCACGCGGTCCTTCACGTCCCCGAGGGCCTGCGCGAGGTCCTTGAGCGGGTAGGCTCGGCTGACGAGCGGCGCGACGTTCACGAGGCCGGTTGCCAGGGCGCCGAGCGCGGTCTGCCACACGCCGGGGGCCAGCCACGAGAAGCGAATCGTCTTGTCCCACAGGATGCTCTGGAGCACGGGCACGCGGACAACGTCCTTGTCCCCGGGCAGGCCGAAGAAGACGACGGTCGAGCGGCGGCCCGAGATGTCGAGCGCCATTTCCATGGCGGGCACGGCACCGGTGGGGACGATGACTCGGGCGGCCATCTTGCCGCCGGTCATCTCGGCGATCTGGGCCTTCACGTCGGCGACGTAGTAGGGCGAGCCCTTCTCTGTGGCGTTGATCACCAGGTCGGCCCCGAGCTTCTTGCCCGCTTCGAGGCGATAGTCGTCGCCAGGGCCGCCGATGAGGACGACGGCGCCTGCGCCCGAGCTCTTGGCAAGCTGGATCATCATGCAGCCAATGGCGCCCGGGCCGATGACGACGCAGAAGTTGCCGACCTCGACCGCCAGGTTCTTCAGCCCGTAGGTGGCGCAGGCGAGCGGCTCGGTGAGGGCGCCGTTCTCGTACGACACGTTGTCGGGCAGGGGGTGGACGCCTGTGTACTTGGACTTTGAGTATTCGGCGAAGCCGCCGTTCGTGGAGACGCCGAGGACGGCCTTGTTCTCGCACAGGTTGGTCTGGCCGCGGAAGCACACGTCGCAGGCGTTGCAGTACTGCACCGGGTCGAGCACCACGCGGTCACCTGGCTTGAAGAGCTTCTTGGCGATGGCGCCGACCTCGACGACCTCGCCCGAGTACTCGTGGCCGAGGATGAGGGGGCCTTTGCCCGTGGGGGTTTCGAGCGATGCCTTGCCGAAGTAGTACGCGATGTCGGAGCCGCAGATGCCGCAGGCCTTGACCTTGATCAGCACCTCGTCGGCCGCGATCTCGGGGATCGGCACGTCCTCGAGGCTCATCTTCAGCGGCTCGTAGAACACCTGGGCCTTCATCGTCGCCTTCTTCGCTGCCTTCTTTGCCATCAGCATCTCCTTCGTTCTGCGTTCGGAGTGCGGCCTTCAGGCCGTATCTGGCACCCCAGCAGGTCCCCCAGAACTACGGGCTGAAGCCCGCACTCCAAACAGGGGCTCACTTGACGTTTCGTTCGGAGTGCGGCCTTCAGGCCGTACGGGCTAAGGCCCGCACTCCGAACTGGGTCACTTGGCGTACTTCTCGGCATAGGGCCGTAGGAAGTTGCGGGCCGCCTCGGTCACTTCCCAGGCGCCGGGCCAGAAGCACAGGTCAATCACCCACCAGGGGCTCTTGTAGCCGGCCTTGAGGATGGCGGGGATCACCTTGTCGAAGTTGATCACCCCCTCGCCGAAGGGGCGGTGCGTGCTCGTCTCGTCGTTGTGGAGCGTGTTGTCGGAGTCGATCAGGTGGATGTGGTTGATGTGGCCCTTGAGCTTCTTGATGAGGTCCAGCTCGCCGCCCTTCAGCGTCTCCACGGGCTCGGGCTGGCGCGCGCCAATGGCTGCGACCATGTGGGCGTGGCAGGCGTCGAGCAGGATGCCGAAGTTGGCGTGCTCCACCTTCTCGGCGATGGCGACGATCTCGCAGGGCTTGTTGAAGCAGAAACCGGGCTCGAACTCCCAGGTGACTTTGACCTTGGCGGTAGCGGCGAGCTCGGCGCAGCCGTGCCACACCTCGGCGCACTTCTTCAGCGCGTCCTGCCGCTCCTTCCCCTTGGGGCCGGGGGGCGGAGCCACGGTGTCAACGCGGATGCACGGGATGCCGATGCTGTCGCAGAAATCGAGGTTCTTCTTGAACGTGGCGACGTAGGCGTCGCGCTTCTGCCACGGCACGAGGGCGTCGGTCCAGAAGTCGGCGGCGATGGCGGAGACGCCGAGGCCGTTGTCGGCCAGGAGCTTGCGCAGCTCGGCGCGCTTGGCGGGCGTCGCGTAGTCGTCGGGGTGGGCGTGGGGGCGGAAGCCGCCCAGCTCGATCCCGTCGAAGCCCAGCTCGCCCAGCTTCTTGCACACGGTGGGCAGGGCGATCGGCTCCTTCGCATACGGCCCGAAGGTGTACGCCCAACTGCCAATCGAAAACTTCACTGCCATGATCACCCCCTTGCTCCAAGAGTTGCACGGACACGCCCGCGCGGACATGGGGAGTGTAGCGGGCCGTCCTGCAAATGTCAAGCGTCGCGCGCGATTGGGGCGCAATAGGTCACTTAGCTGGGGCGGCCAGCGCCCGCGCCCCGGCCCAGTTGGCCATGTCGGCGATATAGCCGTCGCCGGCGTCGGTGACGATGAGACGGAGGACCCGCACGCCGGCCACGGGCAGGTCAATGGCCTTCACCTCACGCATGCCGTGCAGCACGCCGCTGTCGAAGAGGAGCTTGTCATCGCCGTAGACTTGGAAGACAATGCTGCCGCCCTCCTCGGCGCCGCCGATGTCGGCGAGGAAGCGGGCGTGCTTGCCGTCGAGGCGGTAGGCGATCTCGGACGGCGCGTGGGTGCCAATGCCCTTGCGATAGGCCCTGCCGCCGCCGAGGCGGAGCGGCTTGTCCTCAACATCTCTGTCCCTCCGAGGCACGCCATCCTTGTTGGCGGTCCAGCCAGCCGACGCCTTCTCCCAGGGAAGGTCGCTGAGGTAAACGCCGTCGCCCTCCGGCGGCGCTGGGGGCTTCTTTGGCCCGGGGGGCGGGGGCGGGGGGAGGGCGACTTGTTGCCGCTCGGCCTCGGTGCCCTGGATGGAGAGGAGGTCTTCGCGGGGGCGGGCCTTCAGCGCATCAGCCAACGAGGTGAGCGCGGCGAGCATCCCCTTGTAGTCGGGGTCGTCGGCGTTGGCGAAGACGGTGCCCTGGCAGCGCCCCCAGCCGCCGGCCTGCTTCGCCAGAGGCGCCATCAGGGCGCGGCTGAGCTTCGGGTCGCGGCGGTTGAGGCTGAGCCACCAGGTGTCGCGGGGCGCGGAGGCCCCGCCCACAGTGCTGTGGCACTTGGCGCAGCGGCGGGCGTAGGCTTCGTCGAGGGGCTTGCGCTCGGCTCCCGCGAAGATGCGGCGGTTGGGCCAGTGCGGCGTCTCGTAGCGGTCGTAGTAGACGGCGTTCGCGTCAATCCACACGAAGAGGCGCTGCCAGTCGGCGTCGCTCAGCTTCACATCGTGGTGGCCCTTCTCGAGCAGTTGCGTGAGGCGGGAGACCTTTGAGCCGTAGGTGTAGGGCGGGCGCGGATACACGTCGTCGGGGTGGTCCCACCGCATGGCGTTGGCCACGCTGAGGTAGGGCAGAAGCTCCTGGTAAGCGATGGTGAACTGGTCGGTCAGGTTGTCGGTGAGGATGACCGTGTTCGTTGCGCGGTCGTGGGTATGGCACTGGATGCACTTGGCATTGAGGAGCGGCTGCACATCGCGGAGGAAGGAGAAGATGGGGACATCCCAGACTCCCTCTCCCTTGGGGAGAGCCCGCTCCTCCCCCTCTCCCTTGGGGAGAGGGCCGGGGTGAGGGTGCTTGGTTGGGGGCCGTACGTCGGAAGGCACCCTCACCCTACCCTCTCCCCGAGGGAGAGGGACAAGAAATGAGGGAGGCGTGGGGCGGCTGGGTTCGCGCCAGGTGGCCGAGGCCAGGCGGTTGGGCGGGGCCGCGGTGCGCGGCTCGTGGCAGCCGATGCAGGTGCGCCGCTCGCCCGGCTTCAGGCACACGACGCTCCGCATCCGCTGAATCTCCCGGTGTTTCGCGTCGAGCACCTCGAAGTAGACGTTGCGGTCGGCGGGCACGGCGAAGTGGGCCGAGCCATCGTCCTCGATGGGCACGGTGCCGAAGATGCGCTTGACCGTGTAGATCGAGGTGCCGGAGGTACAGATGACGCCGCCCTCGTGGACGCCTTTGCGGGGCACGTCCTCGATGATGCGCAGGAGCTTCGCCTCGCCGCGCGGCGCGCTTGCCAGCCCCTCGTAGACATCCATGAGCACGAGCGTTGCGTTATCGTCCTCGTCCTTCGTCCTCGTCCCTCGTCCTCGATTCTCCTCGATTGGTGGGATGAGGTGCGGTCTGGGGCGAGCCACCAACGGCACAGGCTCGGCGCAGGAGATGGCGGGGTCGCGGTAGATGAGCGCCAGGTTGCCGTGGCGGTCGCCCACGTAGAGCGCCCAGGTCCGCTCCAGCCACGGCTGCACGGTGGGCGTGAAGGAGCAGAGATAGGTGTCCTCGGAAAGCGGCCAGGGGTCTGAGTACCAGCCGCGGCGGCTGTCCTGTATCTTCTCGCCGATGACGGGCACGCCGGGGGTGAGGACTGTGATCGGGGCATCGCCGTCGGCGCCGTTCCGCACGTCAATGAGGCCGATGGGGCCGTGGGTCTGGCCGTGGTGGCCAGTGAAGAGGGCCGTGACCCTCGTGCTGCCCGGCACGGCCTTGGGGAACATGATGACGTTGGGGCGAATCGTGGCATTGCCGTAGTAGGGGGCCACCATCGAGCCGTCGGGGCGCATGGTGAAGAGGTTGTGAAGACTGGTGACCGAGCGCTCGTTGTACTCCCAGCGGTCGTAGATGATCCGCCCGTCGGGCAGGAGAGAGGGATTGAAGTCGTTGAAGACGTTGTGGCTCAGTTGCCGCAGGCCGGAGCCGTCGGGGTTCACGACGAAGAGGGTCGGAGCGTGGATGTTGCTGCCGCACATCACGTAGTGCTCGGAGCGGTCGGAGGTGAAGCCGATGCGGCCGTCGGGCAGGTAGAACGGCTCGCAGTCGTTCTTCGGCCCCGTCGTGATCTGGCGCAGGCCCGTGCCGTCCACGTTCACCTCGTAGATGTGATAGCTCTGGCCGGGCACGACGGGTGCGTGGGCGCGCTCGACGCCGTTGCCGAAGGCGAAGAGCAGCTTCTTCGCGTCCCAGTGCAGACAAACATCGCGGTAGATGCCGTCGCCGAGGGAGTCCACGACGGGCGTCACCTTGCCGCCGGGCCGCACGGGGCTGAGGCGATAGATGCCGCCGCCGGGCGGGTTGTGGCAGTGGTGGGCATCCATGAACGGCTGCTCGCTCGTGTAGGGCTTCCGCTTGACGAAGAGAAGCGTATCGAACGTCACTTCGCGGAGGAGCCGTTCGTCCCGCTGCGCGCTGGCCTCCTGAAACCCCTCTGGCTCGACATAGGTGAGGAGCGGCAGCCAGAAAGACTCCGTGCCGGCGGCGACCGTGAGGAGGAGCAGGCCGCCGCCTTCGGCAGAAAGCTCCACGGAGAGCTTCACTGGCTGCAAGGTTGTGGGCGGGATGTCCACATCCCGCGAGTCTGTCCCCTTCGAGGCATTCGCTGTGCGCAGCGATAGCTTGAGCGAGATCGGCTTGTCGCTCACGTTCCGTAACGCGACCGTCACGTCATTCGCCCCACGCTTCAGATCGAGCGGGGCATTCAGTTGGAGGGCGAAGGGGGCCGGCTTGGGGCGGAACGTGGTCAGGCGGTCGAAGCGGCGGGTGTAGCTGTGATACCAATAGCTCTTGCCCCCACCGCCGGGGTGCTTGTAGGCGACGACCGTTTCGCCCGGCTTGACCGCCTGGCGCTCCACCTTGCCGTCGGGCGCCACGCGCTCGACCTGCATCTTGCCGTCGGCGAATCGGACGCGGACCCTTGCCTTCGCATCGTCGTCGGGCAGGTGCATGAGGGGGATGGGGTTTGGCCACTCGACGGCTTCGCCATTCGACGGGACTGGCAGGACGGGGGCCTCGCCTTCGGGCTGCTTGGCGAGGATATCCTCCCAATCCGCAATGGCGGCAAGCGATTCGCGGAAGTACCAGTCCCGCCGCACCATGTCCGGCGGTGGGGCATCAGCAGCGAGCGTCTTGGCCGCCAGAAGCAGGATCGACAGGAAGATGTGGCTGACTGCCCTAGATACAGCGCCGCACAGATAGGGGGACAGCATCGGAGTGCCGAAGGGACAGCAGTCGAATGCCGGCGGCTTCAGCCGCCGGACCGCGGCGCACCCACGGCCCAGTCCCGAAGGGACGGCAGTGCGCCGGGATGTGGGGATCGCCGTATTCTGCCGTCCCTTCGGGACTGGCTGGTTGTGGCACACGGGTCCGGCGGCTAAAGCCGCCGGCAACCCACTATGCTCCCTTCGGGAGCAGCACACCAAAGCGTCTATGATTTTGTCCCCTTATTCGTGGGCCTGTGTACCAAGTGCGCGGAGCATCACACGCACCCTCAAAGCGCCACTCGCAGTTGGAGCCGTCGCGGGGCCAGGGCAAGCCCTGCTTCCGCCACGACCGCAGGAGGCAATGGCAGCCGCTCCAGGGCGCGTGGCTCGGCCTTGATGCACCCCGAGCCGTAGGACTTGCCGACCAGCGGCAGATTCGCCACCGTCAGCGGGTGGCTCAGGACCCTCCAGAGGGCCTCGACGAACTGCGGGTCGCCGCGCCGTGGGTACACGCACAGGAAGCAGGTGAGTGGGACAACGCCGGCCAGGTTGCGGATGAAGCGGGCATTGCGCCGGCCGAGATAGGCGAACAGGAAGGGCGGAACCTTGCGCTTCTCCATCCGATACCACGGGGAGCGGGCCTTCATGATGGCTCGTTGCGGCAGTCCCGCTGCCTCCCCCTCCTCGAGATACTCCCGGACCGCCCCGGGCAGCTCTTCCTTGGCCCTGCTGTCTGGACAGAGCAGCAGGGTGGCTCGGCCGGCGGCGCGGAGCCGGTCCATGAGTTCCGGCGTGACCTCGACCCCCGGCACGTCTCGCGTCCGGCCGATGGCCGGCACCAGAAGCTCGGGCGGCAGGTTCAGCTCGGCCGCCTTCTCGGGCGTGAGGAAGAAGAAGTGGTTTGCGCCCGTGACAATCCCCCTGACGACCGTTGCGAAGTCGCCGAGGACTGGGCCGCCTGGCCCCTGTGGCTGCGGAGGCCGGGACAGGCCGGTTTCCAGGGCCTCGGCCACTTCCCTGCGCTGGACGGAGAGCGCTCCCTGTGCTACGTCGCGGAAGCCGGAAAGCGCCCATTCTCTCAAGTGGTCGCCTCCCGCCCGGGTGCAGCTCGCCCACAGCAATTCATCCTGGGGCTTTGCGTTCTCGATGAAGAAGATGATGGGATTCGTGTCCACGCCAGGGAATGGCGACGCTTCGGGAGGGAAAGTAACGACCGCCTCTAAGCGATAGCGGGTCGTCGCCCATCGCCAGAGGTCGTCGGCAAAAACCCCTTCGCAGACATCCGCCGGCAGGATGAAGGCCAAGCGGCCGCCCGGGGCAAGTAGCTGGAGGGCGCGCAGAAGGAAGTACACGTGAAGGCCCGCCCTGCCATCCAGCGCACGGCCGACCATGGATGCGCCGAAGTCCTTGACCCACGCCTTCATGGCCGGGGACAGCCGATGGTGGCGAACATAGGGCGGGTTCGCCACAACAGCGGCCAGTTGGCCTTTCGGCGGCTCGAACAGAAAGTCCGCGATGCGGACCCCAGCCAGATCGGTGGCGGAAAGGCCGGCTTCCCGAGCCTTATTGAGAACAGCAGGGTCGATCTCGGTGCCCATCAGGCGCAGACGGATGCCGAGACGCCGGGATACGCTCTTTGCGGCCTGAAAGAACGCACCCGC
>VGYV01000380.1 GCA_016872855.1 Planctomycetota bacterium | reverse complement strand
GGTATCCGTCCAGCCGCCGGCGAGTTCCAGGCGTGCCGGAGCGCGCCCCCAGACAATCTCGTCCCGCCGAAGTACGCTTCTGGGCAGCGGCAGCCTGCTGTGTCCGCTGGAAATGACCGCCTGTTCGAGGCATTGGAAGGCGGCGCGCTTCATGCGCGTGCACCATTCGGCCACGGTCGCCCCTGCGCCGGACGGCACCCCGAGGTCGCCGAGCCACGCGCTCTCTGCCGGCGGGAGGGCCTCACGCAGGTCCGCCGCCAGGCTGCTCACGAGCGCTTCGTCCCGGGTGCTCAGCCCCTCAACGGCTGACCCCAGGGTGTGCAGGATTCGGGAGCAGACAAAGGGGCTCATCCCCGAGGTGCTCTCGGCGTTTCGGCGCTGCCAGTGGGCCTCGGCCACGAGTTCCGCCACGGTCCTGGCGGGCCGCTGCGAATGACGGAGGATGTAGGCCAAGTCCTTTGCGGACAGCATGCTGTCCTGGCGGAACACGCGGTGGATGGAGGAGCCGAGCGACGCGGCGCGGATCTGGGCGCGCCGTTCCTGGAATGCCTCCAAGTCGGCGAGGGCCGCAATCTCCGCCAGGCTGTAGCGGTCCGCGGCTCGCCATGCCTCCCGCTCTGGTTGCGTCGCGCCCTCGGGCGCGAACATCCAGAGCCACTCACGATACCCCGCGGGTCCCGCGGCCGCGGGGAAGAGCCGCGCCTGCCAGACCGTTTGCTGGGCAGGCGCGAGTGACCCGTCCCACACGTCCTCTGGCCGGGCGCCCGCGGCGGCGAGCCACTCGCCTACGGGACGCCCGCAGAAGGTGGCGCCCTCCTCGGCCGTGTCTTTGAACCGGTCGTCCACGCCATAGCACCGAACGAACCAGGCATCCCCCCAGGTACGGGTCCGGCCGCGCAGAACGTCGAGGCATGCCCCACGCGGCAGGCTCAGCGGCTCCTCGATGTCCGCACCGACAACGACGTTCCCCCCTTGCAGCGTGACGCGGCCCCGGATACGGCATCCCTCCACCCACGCAGTGCCTCCGACGAGGGCGCCGTCCGCCGCCAGCTCGTTGTTGATGCCGATGGGGGTGTCCGCCTCGCTGGCGCTGCGGTCGCGAGTGTCCAATTGCGCCCCGTTGACGACGAGTTCGCGGGTCGTGCCCAAGTGCAGGAACCGGCATTCGGGCACCACGTGGACGCGGAACGGAATGCCCGCGAGCCCCTCGAAGAGGCGATTGAGCAGCGGCTCCTCCCACGTTGAGCCGCCTGCCCAGGCGGCCTGACGGTAGAGTGCCGGCGTCGCCTCGGCTCCCATCGCACAGCAGACCTCGCGGTACAGGTCCAGCCCACGCCGCTCGATTGCACCGCCGACCGGGCCAGTCCAGATGAGTCTGCCTTCCCCGTTCCGCGTCACTCCGCAGCACTGTAGGAGAGAGACCGCGGCCGCCGCATCGAAGCTCATCGCGGCGATATCCAGCACGCAGCGACCGTAGCGGTCAATCCCATCGTTCCGAGCCAGTTCATCGGGGCTGGGCTTCTGGAGGAACCGGCGGACCTGCCCGTTGGCCCCCAGGCAGAAGACCCCGTGATGGCTCGCCTGTTCGGGCGTGGCCGCGCACCCCAGGGCGGTGACGCCCGATGGCCCAAGCCGCACCCCGGATGGGTCGAACTCCTTGATGTCGTCGCCGGCCGCGACGACGATCTGGCCGCTCCCCGGCGCGGAAGGGGGCAGAGCCAGATACGTCGGCAGTTGCCGGTCGAAGAGCGTCTCCCCAACTCCGCTGTCGCTTTCCCCGGGCACTGGCATGAACGCCTTGCCGCACGGCCCGTAGGCGGGCAGCCGCGTGGAGTCGCCGCCGGCGTGGACGATCAAGATGCGGAGCCGTTCGAGCGCTGCCTGCCATGCGGCAGGTTCGCCGAGCTCGGCCTGGCTGCCTGCCAGTTCCCGCCCGAGGACCTCCATCAGGCAGGCGACCGTGCTCCCGCCGCTCCCGACCCGTCTCCCCGCGGGGTCGGGCACCACGAGGGCCTCCCGAACCCCGGCCAACAGACCCAGCTCTCGCCGCACCTGCACCTGCGTATCGTAGGCCCGCCCCTGCCGCTCGTTCGAGGCGGTTACGATAAGCCAGTCCCACTGCTCAGTTACCAGTTGCATCCGCCAGGTACTCCCTTCTGGGTGAATCCTGCTGACCCGGCCTGCCTATCAAAGGTCGGGCTGCGTACTGCTGCCGGCGCTCGGCGCCCGGGAGTCACCGTGTCCGGCAGAGAGGGCACTGGAGGCCTCGACCGTTCCGGGGGGCAGTTGCGAAGATGCGGGGATGCGCGCTCGTGCCCAGGTGACTCCTTCTCTGACAACCTTGGCAGGGTTCCCGGCCAGGATGACTCCCTGGTGTGCGGATCCACTACAGACGACGGCGCCGGCAGCGACAATGGAGTTGTCGGCGATCGAGACCCCTTTGAGGATGACACTATGGGCACCAACCCAGACATGATCCCCTATGCAAACGCTCTGGGCGTGATTGATGCGCTGTCCGGTGGTGGCGTCCAGCACGGAGTGCGAATCGGTGGTCCTGATGTCGATGTCGTACGCGAACATGCAGTCACCACCGATTCTGACCATTGAATGTGGTTCTGCAACCGCGATCTCCACGTTCTCGAAGGAACTCCCTTCCCCCACTACCAGTTGACAGCCATCGTCCTCGAACCAGATCATGCCGCCGTGGACGAACCGGCACCCCCGGCCGATGACGATTCGATGGTTACAGCCTCGGATATGGAACGTGACGCCATTCAGGTAGGACTCACAGATGTGGACGGCGTTCTGAGACCCTTCAATGTCAATCGTGACTCGGTGCAGGATCGAAGACCCGAACTGAAGCCGATTGTTGACTCCCCGGATGCGCTTCTTGATGGATTGGCCGTGGAGTATCCGGCGCCGCATAGCGTCTGCCATGGTGGGGTTCATACGGTACAACACCCGATAGACGAACTTGAGAGCTTGCCTTAGCACCGACCAACTCCCGCGGCAGATGTCCTCCCAGACCCGCCCTAGCCGATCCCGTATGACGAATCCAGGCTGTATGTCACCCCGGCGGCCCTTCATCAGGAGCGCGTCTGTTGCTCCTCATCTCAGGCTCTGCACCACCGAACCTGGGAAGCTGCCTAGCAGACCGTCACGGTCAAGCCGGCGCGGCTGACGGCATAGTCGAAGAAGCGTGCCTTGGCGTTCAGTGGCTCTGCATCGAGCATCGTCCGCACCTTGGCGGCATCTTCCTGCGACTTGCAGACCATGAACAGGAACCCCCCGCCCCCTGCGCCCAGCAGCTTCGCACCGTGGACGTGGGGCCGCACCCGCGCCAACAGGGCCTCCACCTCGCCGTTGGTCGAGCCAGGATCGAGCTGACAGTTCAGATGCCACACCAGGTCCACGAGACGGCCGAACTCGGGGAGGTCCTTCCGGGCGATTGCCTCGGCCACTCGCGGCACGACACTCCGGAGCTTCGCCAGGGTCGCCATCGCGGCCCGGTCCCGGTCGAGGTAGCGTCCGACGACTTGCTGGAGGATGCTCTTGGCCAGCCGGGTGAGGCCCGTGTAGTAGAGCAGCGTCCTCCCGCCGTTGGCCCTCGGGTCCAGCACGTCGGGCGGCAGGTAGTGGATGCTGGTGTCGGGCACCAGCCCAGGCTCCGCCTCAATCCACTTCACGCCATCGGTGACGCCGCCGATCTGGTCCTGCCAGCCGCCCCCCGTCGTCAGGGCCTGCTCCAGGCGCAGGACGTCATGGAACAGCTCGCGTCGCGTCAGGGTGCGCCCCATTGCCCGCTGGATGGCGGCGAGCAGCACCGCGCCCATGATGCTGGACGTGCCCAGGCCGCTTCCTTTCGGGATGGCCGCGAGGGTCGTGAGTTCGATGCCGCCGCCGAATTGCGCGAGGACGTCCGGGAGCGTCGCTCCCGCGGGCCATTCCGCCGTCTCGGGGGAAAGCCCCGATAGAGCCAGCGCGGCCTTCGCCAAGGCGAACTCGCTGCCCGGAGTCCGGAAGTCCAGGAGCTGGTCGAGATCGGTGATCTCCACCCGTTCCCCCAGATCAATGGAGGTGATGCGCACGACCGGCTTCTGGATGACTCGCGCGTAGGCCTGGATGGGCGGCTGGCCGTTGATGTCCACCGCTGCGTTGACCACGCAGCCGCCGCGTTCCAGCGAGTAGGGGGGGGTATCCGTCCAGCCTCCCCCCACGTCGAGTCGGGCAGGCGCCCGGCCCCAGACGATCTCGTCCGCGCGTATCGCGTTCTTCGGCAGCTCTCCCGGCCGGGTACGGCTGGCGATGATCGTGCGACCGACCTGGCTTAGTGCAACGGCGCGCGCGCGGTCGGCCCATTCCCCGACGGCGAGGCCCGAAGCCCCCGCGAGTCCCAGCGCCGCCAGCCATGCGTGCCCCTCGTCGGGCCGTGGCTCGGCAACCCTGGGCACGAGCTCTCTCAGAGGGGACTGCCGGCTGCCGGCGAGGTGCTCGAGCGCCGACCCAGCCGCATGGAGAATCCTCGAAAGAGCGAACGCCCCTGCCCCCTCGTTGTCCTCTGGGTGCCTGTGGTGCCGGTGAGCTTCGCCCAACAGGTCCGCCACAACCGCAGAGCGGTCGGGGGAATG
This sequence comes from Planctomycetota bacterium, assembly GCA_016872855.1. Taxonomy (GTDB): domain Bacteria; phylum Planctomycetota; class PUPC01; order DSUN01; family DSUN01; genus DSUN01. The sequence goes on along the minus strand of VGYV01000380.1, from coordinate 3,595 downwards.
GGCCAGGACGCATGCGAGGTCCGCCGCCGAGAAGCCGCTGGCGGCGCGGAGCATCCGGTGCAGCGACCGCTGGACCTCCTCGGCCCGAAGGCCCATCCGTCGCTCGTGGAACGCTGCCGGGTCCACCAGCTCCGCCATCTCGGCCAGACTATAGCGCTCCGACGACAACCAGGCGTCCCGCTCCTCGGTCGAGGCCGTTGCGGGATCAAGCATCCAGAGCCACCGACGGTAGGCGGCCGGCTCGACCTCGGCGGGGAAGAGCCGGGCATTCCAGAGCCGACGGTCGGACGGAGCGGTACCCGCGTCCCACACGTCCTCTGCCCTCGCGCCTGCCGCCTCCAGCCACGTCGCGGCCGGCTGGCCGCAGAACGTCGCCCCCTCGGTGGCTGAGTCCTTGAACATGTCGTGGACGCCGTAGGGGCGGACGAACACCACGTCCCTTCCCGTGGGGCTTCGTCCCCGCGTCACATCGAGGCAGCCCCCCGCCGGCAGCGACAGCGGTTCGTCCACGTCCACCCCAGTCACCACGTTGTCGCCCGCGAGCGCCAGCGGAGCACGCACGCGGCACCCTTCGACCCACGCGCGAGTCCCCACTAGGCGCCCTTCGCCTGAGAAGGCCGTATTGAGGCCGAGGCAGGAGCCAGGCTGGGCTTCGCCGCCATCCCGCCTCACGAGTTCCAGGCCGCTGGTGAGGAGCTGCTCCGTCGTGCCGAAGTGAAGGAAACCACAGCTCGGGAGCACTTGCACGTGGAAAGGCGTTGCTGCCAGGCCATCAAAGACCTGGCGCAGCAACGGCGCCTCCCACCTCGACCCGCCGGCCCACGCCGCCTCGGCGTGCAGTTCCGGCGTTGCCCCCGAGCCCAGGGCGCAGCAGACCTCGCGGTAGAAATCGAGCCCTCGGCTCTCGATCGCCGCGCCCACTTCGCCCGACCATGCGAGACTGCCGTCATCCCCCCGTTGCACGCCGCTCAGGTGCAGGAGCCTGGCCGCTGTCGCCGCGTCGAAGCTGAAGACGCCGACGTCGAGGATCACCTGGCCGTGGCGGTTGATGGCGCCCATCTCCGCCTGCCTGGCCGGTGCCGGCTTCTGCAGAAAGAGCCTCACCTCGGGGGGGGTGCCGCCCGTGCAGTAGACGCCGTGCCCGCTGGCTTGCTCTGGCGTGGCGAGAGCCCCCAGGCCCGTCACCCCTTCGGCGGCGAACTGTGCCGTTGCGGGGTCGAAGACCAGCAGCACGTCGCAGGAAGTGACCACGACTTGCCCGCGCGCGCCCCCCATGGGCGGGAGGGCCAGATACGTCGGCAGTTGGCGATCGAAGAGCGTGGCGCCCAGTGCGCTGTCGCTCTCTCCCGGCACGGGGGTGAACACCTTCCCACACCCTCCGTACGCGGGCAGGCGCATCGAGTCCCCGCCGCCGTGGACGATCAGGATGCGCAGCCGCGAGAGCGCCGCCCGCCACGAGTCCGGATCGGCCAGGGCACCCGGGTCCAGTTCCCGCCCGAGCACTTCCATCAGGCACGCCACGGTGCTCCCGCCGCTCCCGACTCGCTTCCCTGCGGGGTCAGGGACGACGAGCACGTTGCGTATCCCCGCCAGCAGACCCAGCTCGCGCCGAACCCGCAACTGGGCCTCGTACGTGGACGCCTGTCGCGCATTCGATGCTGAGACGACCAGGTAGTCCCACTCCCCAGCCAGCGCTCGGCTGCGCAGGCCGCCGTGGCCCTGCAGGAATAGCGGAGTGCTCGTCGGTTCCACCGCTCGCTAGCTCCTGGCCGCCGGGGCCTACACGCGCCAGCGGGCATTGTTGCCATTCTGCGGCAGGGCCTGCCACTGCGCCATGCGGGCCCGTCGCAGGCTGCTGTCCAGAATCTCGAGATAGGCCAGGACAGGCACGATCACCAGCAGGTCCACGGAGAACGCGGCAGCCGTGGTCTCCGTAATGCTCCTCACGGTGAAAAACGCGTAGATGGCGCCCGCCATCACCAGAGGCGTCTTGTGCTTCTCCGGAAGCGCGCCCACCTCCCGGAAGCAGCGGAAGAACAAGCGCCAGCCGATGACCCAGGCGGCGACGAAGAATGATGCTCCCACGACCCCTGACTGCATCAGCGCGAGCAGCCACGTGTTGTGGATGTGAGTCCAGTCGAGGTGGAACCTGTCCGCCAGCGGGCCAAGGCCGAGCAAGGGCGAGCGGAGGAACACCTCCCATCCCAACTGCCAGACTTCCGTGCGGCCCGTCATCCGCATGAGGTTCTCGTCCGGTCCGCGTCGGTACACGAGCTCACCCACGCTCTCCCGAACGCCGGCGCTGGTCAGTACAAGCAGCACGGCCAGGCCCCCTGCCAGCACCAGCCAGCTCTTGTCCCGCCGCAGCAGCAGGACCAGGAGGCCGGCGACCGCCAAGCCCAGGAGAGGGGTTCTCCCGCGAGTCGCAAGCACGATAGCAGTGAACACGCAGAACACGATGCCCCACAATGCTCTGGCTGCGCCTCGCGCTCGATACGCCGCGGCGATCGCAATGACCGCCGGCACTGCCGCGAGCCGCCCGATGCCCGTGGAGCGCGACATCGTCATCCCCGCCACTTTGGGGATCTCATTGATGACCTCACGGCCACCGGTCAGCCAATCCGGCTGCCCGAACAGCACGTCAATCGCCACCCACGCCAGCACCAGAGCCAGTGCGGCCACGACCAGCCAGGTGAGAGTGAGAAGCTGGACGCTCTGCTCCAGGGGGTCCCTTCCCGCCACCACCGCCTCGAGTACGATGAACACGGACACATACAGCCCGCCCCAGTAGAGCGCCTTGAAGGGCGAGTCGGAGAGCATCGAGGCGCCCAGGGTGAGCACTGCGTAGATGGTCATAAGGCGGATCGGCCCCCTCGGAGCGAACGCCGACCCGTGCCTGCCCCTTGGCATCTGGACGAGCGCCACTGCCGCCGCGGCAAAGGCAAGGACCGCGCGAACCGCATGCACGTATCCCATGCCCCCTCTCGGGTCGATCAGATTCCCGTAGTCTGCCTCGATGTTGAGCCAGACCATGACCCAGAGGGCAGATCGCCAGGTCAGGAGGGCTTCCAGGAGCCGCGACACCTGTGAGGATGCGGATTCTCTCATCGCCCCGTTCTCAGACTACGGCCGCATGGCTGAGCCGAAGGGCCTTCTCGTAGGCGCACATCAGCCGTTCATAGCACCTCTCGCGGGAGTACTCGCGCCGAGCCTTGCGACGGCCGGCCTCCCCCATCGTCCGGCTCAGCGCGGGGTCTGCCAGCAAGCGCCCAATCTTGTCTGCCAGTTCCGCCGTGTCGCCTGGCTCGTAAAGCAGGCCTGTCACGCCCTCATCCACGATCTCCGGCAGCGAGCCGATCCGGCTGGCGACCACCGGCCTCCCGGCGCACATCGCCTCGACCAGGACGTTTGGGAAGCCCTCGAACCACGTGCTGCAGCAGACCAGGAGCCGAGTCTGCCGGTAGAACTCCGCCAGCCCGTCCCCCGACAGAAAGCCGCGAAAAGACACGTTCGGCGGCGCGCCGGCCGCCGCCTCGGGCATCCCCGAGGTGTCCCCGGCCACGGCAAACCGATGCTCCGGCAATGCCCGGGCCGC
>VGYV01000379.1 GCA_016872855.1 Planctomycetota bacterium | reverse complement strand
TGCCGGCTCGGCATGGCGAAATCAGCGTAAGTGCTTCTGGCTACACGAGCAACGGCCACCGCAGCCATGTGGAATGTAAAAAAGACAGCGGGTGTCATTTCCGGGTGGAGAGGGGGTAGGCCGTCTCCCGCAGGGTGGGGTGAGGGACCCTCTGCCCCTCTCCCAGAGGGAGAGGGGGTAGAGCATCTCCCGCAGGGTGGGGTGGACGAACAGTGCCCGGGATTGCGCGCGTCGGGCCTGCTCCCCTCCACCCTTACAAAGGCTCTCCCCCCCGAAAGCTGGTACACTGGGAACTGTAGAGAATTGGGAACGTCCCAAGTTCTTGGGTTTGCGTCCCCGGGTCCCGCTCGCGCCGCGTGAGCGTTCGGGACGTACCAGGCGCTGGGGAACCGGTCCCCCAGACCCCCTGGGATTTGCCGCATTGAGCCACCGGCAAGCCTCTGGGAAGCCGGTTCGACCTTGAGCCGGCGCTGGTACCGGTGGCCACAAGGCGAGAAATCCTGGGGGGCCGGGGGCAAAGCCCCCGCGAGTGCTTTGCGATGAGCGCCCTGCCGATCTCAAGAACTTGGGACGCTGTCAGAGAAGAATGGCGTGGACATAAGGCGCCAGATACCCCGGGAGCGAGAGGAGAGGACCGCCTAAAGGCGGGACTCCCAACGGGTTACGCGCTCGTTTGGAGTCCCGCCTTGAGGCGGCGGCGCCTTATCTCCACGCCATTCCTGTCAGAGAATTGGGACGCGCCGCAACCGTCAGGCCACAAAGCACTTACGCCGCGAGCGATCCCCGCCCACCCGCGGCCGGCGGCCTCAGCCGGGGCTGGCCTCGGCGGCGCGCTCCCACTCGTCGTAGAGGGCGGCGAGCTGCTGGCGGACCCTGCCAAGCTGGGTGGTGAGGGTGCGGACGGTTTCCGGGCTGCGGAAGATTTCGGGGTCGCTCATGGCGTGCTCGAGGTTCTGGATGGCCGCCTCGCGCTCCATGATGAGTTCTTCGAGGACGCTGACGGACCGCGGCGCCCTGCGGGCGCCCTTGGGCGCGCCCTTGCCGTGGCTGCGCGCAGGCCCGCGGGGCAGGGACGCCCCGCCTACACCACGCTTGGGGGCCGGCGCCGCCTCGGGCGTCTGCTCGCGGTGGAGGAGCTCGTGGTAGCTCGAGAAGGGGCAGGGGTAGAGCTTGGCCCGGCTGTCCCGTATGTCCAGTATCTTGTCGGCCACACGCTCAAGGACATAGCGGTCGTGGGAGACGAGGAGGGTTGTGCCCTCGTAGGCAAGGAGGGCCTGTTCGAGGCACTCGCGGGACGGGATGTCGAGGTGGTTCGTCGGCTCGTCGAGGAGGAGCAGGTTGGGCGCGGAGAGGATGAGACGCGCCAGGGCCAGGCGGGCCTGCTCGCCGCCGCTGAGGTCGGCGACCCGCTTGAACACGTCGTTCTCGGTGAACAGGAACATGCCGAGGAGGCTGCGGATTTCGCCGGCGCGGGACTGGGGGGCGGAGAGCCAGACCTGGTCGAGGACGGTGAGGGAGGGGTTCAGGTCGTTGCGGTCCTGGCGGTAGTAGGCCATGCGGATGCTGGCGCCGAGGCGGGCCGCGCCCTTGCTGGGCCGCTCCTCGCCCGCGATGAGGCGCAGCAATGTGGTCTTGCCCGCGCCGTTCGGCCCCACGATGCCAATCCTGTCGCCGCGGAGCACCTGAAGGTCCAGTGCATCGAAGAGCCAGCGGCCGGCGAACTCCTTGCCGACGCCCTCCAGGTTGAGCACCTCGTTTCCGCCGCGGACGACGGGCTCGATGCGGACGTGCATGGTCTTGAGCCGCTCGGGCCGCCGCTCGATCGGCTCGATGCGCTCGAGGAGCTTCAGGCGGCCCTTCGCCGCCTTGCTCCGCTGGCCAGCCGCATACTTCTGGACGAACCACTGCTCGTGCGCGATGCGCGCCTGCTGCTGCTCGTAGAGCTTGTTCTGGCGGGCCACGCGGTCAACCTTCTGGCGGGCGTAGGCCGCGTAGTTGCCCTTGTAGGTCTCCACCTTCGCGCCGTCAATGTCCAGTATCCGTTCGGCGAAGAGGTCGAGGAACCGGCGGTCGTGGGAGACGACGACTGCGGCGCCGTGGAAGCCGCGGAGGAAGCCCTCGAGCCACTCGAGGGCCTCCACGTCCAGATGGTTCGTCGGCTCGTCCAGCAGCAGCACGTCGGGGTCCTGAAGGAGCAGGTGAGCGATGGCGAGGCGGCTGCGCTCGCCGCCGCTGAGGCGCGCGGTAGAGGCGAACACGGCGTCGCCGTGGAACCCCACGCCGGCCAGCACCGCCTCGGCCCGCTGGCGGCAGGTGTAGCCCCCGAGGCGCTCGAACTCGTGCTCAAGCTCCCCGAGGCGGTGCAGCACGTCTTTGGCGTCCGGGGGATGATGAGCGAGGCGGTCGCGGAGCGCGGCTATCTTGGCTTCCAGCTCGTGAACGCGCGCGAAGGCCGAGAGCGCAGCGTCCAGCACCGTGCCGTGGGCGGCGAACTGCGGCTCCTGCTGGAGGTAGCCGAGCGTGGCATCGCGGGCCACGTGCACGTCGCCCTTGGTCGGCTCGTCCAGGCCCGCGATCAGGCGCAGGAGCGTCGTCTTCCCCGAGCCGTTCGCCCCCACAATGCCCACGCGGTCGCCTGGGTGGAGCGTGACGTTGACGCCCTCGAGCAGGATGCGGGTGCCGTAGACCTTCGAGACGTTGTGGACGGAGACGAGGGGCATTTGGGGTCACAAATCCGAAATGCGAAATCCGAAGTCCGGAACAAGGACAAAGCTCAAAGCACTATCGACTTCTGCGGAAGTAAGGTGCCACCGCGCAGCGGGCAGGCGCATGGCTTGCTAGCCCACGAAGTGGGCGAGCCAGCCGTAGCCCAGAGCGACCGCAGGGAGCCCTGGGAAACGAGTCCACCCGTGCATGAGCCCCTGAAAGGGGCGATTCATGGCCCTCTGAATCGCCCCCATTCGGGGGCTCTCCCGTGGGGACGCGGCCCACCCAGGGCTCCCTGCGGTCGCCCTGGGCTACGCCTGGCTCACCCCCATTCGGGGGCTGCGCGGCGCACATTACTCTCGCAGAGGTCAATAGTTCCCCAAACAACCCAGACACTGTGCCGCACGGCGTCGCCCTCGTCTTGGTCATTGGGATTTCCGGAATTGGGGTTTGTTTCGGATTTCGTGCTTCGGATCTCGAGTTTCCCGGATTCCCCAGCATGGCTGGCGGGAAGCATGGCTAGAGTTGTGGGTTGGCGGCCTGCTCGTAGTGAAAGAGGATGGCGGCGAGGGCGGCGGCCGCGGCCGTCTCGGTGCGGAGCGTGCTCTTGCCGAGGCGGACCGGCTCGAAGCCTGCGCCCACGGCGTCGCGCAGCTCGGTCTCCTCGAAGCCGCCCTCGGGGCCGATGAGGTAGACGGCGGAGCGAGGCCCCACGTGCGCCCGCAGGACGCGCGCCAGGGGGAACGCGTCGTCGTGGGGGGAGAAGACGAGGCGCAGGTCCCACTGCCGCGCCTTGTCGAGGAGCGCGGCCAGCGGGCGCGGGGCGGCGACGCGGGTCACGGTGGTTCGCCGGCACTGCTTCGAGGCCTCGATGGCGATGCGCTGCCAGCGGGCCACGTGCGCTTCCTCCTTGCGCTCGAGCTTCGGCACGCTGCGGACCGTCTCGACGGGCACCAGCTCGCGCAGGCCCAGCTCGGCGCACGACTCCACCAGCGCCTCCATCGCCTTCGCCTTCACGACCGCGCAGGCGAGGGTAACGGCGAGGCCCGGATCGCGGTCCGCCTGCTCGCGGTGGTGGATGACGATCTTGGGACGATGCCGCTCGATGCGCTCGACCGTGCCCAGGCACTCGGCCCCTGAGCCGTCGAAGAGCGCCACCTCGTCGCCCACGGCGAGCCGCAGCACGCGCACAGCGTGGTGCGCCTCCTCGCCGTCGAGCCACACGTGGTTTTCCGTCCCCAGCGCGGGGAGGTAGAAGCGATGCATCGGCCATGTCCTTGGGCTGGGAGGGCCACAGGATAGGCGCTGATTATACCAGTCTGCGCCCGCATTGTCGAGGCCGACTCGTCGTGTGTGCGTGTGATCTCCTACGGCCAGGGAGCGCGACAGAAACGCCCGCGCCTTGGCCGTAGGAGATCACACGCACCCGCGCGCGCCCTATCCGCGGCCCGCGCCGTGGCGAGTGTTCGTCATTCAATCATTCGAGGGATTCTCATAGCGATGCATGGCGGCTATGATAAGCTATGACGCATGGTCTGGCCGCCTGCCGGGCCTCGCGAGCCGCGGGAGCGCCGCGCCCGCCAGGGCATAGAGCGCGAAGGCCAGGAGCAGCACGAGCCGGAAGCCCCAGGAGACCGCCAGGACCATCGCCAGCACGGCGCCCACCACCGACGCCGCGCCGTTCACCCCCCACGCCCAGGGCGTGAGCGCCGGCGCACGCTCGGCCAACTGCCGCAAGCCCGACGGGAAGGGCATGCCCATGAAGAACGCCAGCCCGCCCGCGCACGCCGCCGCAACCAGCGCCCGAACGCCAAACGCCTGGCCCGCGAACCGCCCCAGGAGCCAGTCCATCCCGAACCACAGCAGCAGCCCCACGCCCAGGATGCCCAGCACGCCCCGCGTCGCCGCCACCTCCTCGCCGCCCCGCATCCGGCCCGCGACCAGGCTGCCGAGTCCCGAGAAGACCATGAACGCCGCGAGCACGATCGCCGCCGCGTAGATCGGGCTGGCCAGGAAGAGCGAGAGCTTCTGGATGAAGACGATTTCGATGAACATGTAGGCAACGCCGAGGGACGCGAAATAGACGAAGGTGGCAAGAGACCCGTGACGCGTGACGCGTGACGCGTGAGAAGACATGTTCGCCCCATCGCCGTCCGCACGGGGCGCTGTCATGCCGAGCGAAGTCGAGGCATCTCTCCTGGGCTCCAGGAGAGGAGAGATTCCTCGACTTCGCAAGGCTCCGCTCGGAATGACCATGGGCGGGGGCCCATCGCCCCTTGTGCGTCGGACGGCAAACAGGATGAGTGGCAGAAGGATGAAGAGGGCGCTGAGGATGACGGCCTGGGCCAGGGTGGCCCAGAGGACGATGTAGCCCCAGTCAGCATAGCGCACCCACTGGTCGCCCAGCTTCTCCCGCAGGTAGCGAATGCCCCGCCAGCCCTGCGTGAGCGAATGATACGGCCGGTCGTCCGTCGTCGGCGAGATGTCGAGGGGGTGCGCCGCGACGAAGTCGCGCCGCCCTCCATAGAGCAAGCCCCAGGCAGCCTTGAAATAATCGTAGTCGCGATTCTGGTGAAACTTACTGACGCTGCGAGGCGCGGTGCGATAACCTGGGCCCTTCTCGTCCCATGCCCATATAGCGTCGTGCCAGACCAGGTCGAACTGCCTTGTTCGGGAGAAGGCGCGGGCACGCCTCTGCTGTTCCTCTGAGAACGGACTTCGGCTCGCGAGGACCGTGGCCGTGAACATCCCGCGAATCGCGATGAGGTGCCGGCCCTGGTCTGTCTCCCCTAGGGCGCGCTCCAGGACTTCAGTCAGCGTAGAGAAGATGCGAATGAAGTCGCAGTCGGAGACAGGGTTGCGGAGCCAGCGGGTGACGCAGAGGATGCCGTCGGGGGTGAGGTGGTCGAGGTAGGAGCGGAAGGCTTCGACGGTGTAGAGGTAGCTCTCGTTGAGGGAGGCCAGGCCCGCGCCGGCGGCGCCGAAGGACTCGACGAGGGGGAGTTGGATGAGGTCGAACTTCTCTCGGGTGCGGGCGAGGAAGCCGCGGGCCTCGGCCACGACGAGCCTCACGCCGGGCTGGGTGTAGAGGTGCCCAGCGAACTCGGCCTGGCTGCCCATCATCAGGTCGGCGATGGCGGGGTCGAGTTCCAGCGCCGTGATGTCGGGGCAGCCGTGGTAGCGGGCGAGCCACACGTCGCCCCCGCCGCCGGCGCCGATGATGAGGGTCTTGGGCTTGTCGAGCAAGTGGTAGGGCAGCGCGCTCGTGGTGTAGTCGAAGATCGCCGCCTGCTTTGGGTCGCTGAGATGATAGATGGCCGAGGCGGAGCCTGCGTCCACCACAATCGCCCGCTGCCTCGGCTGGTCCTCCTCCCACGCCAGGCTCAAGCCGGGCACGAGGCGGACCATCGGGCCGTCGAGCACGTGCACCGTGCCCAGCGGGCTGGTGCGTTCCTCGACCACCTCCGCCCCCATGTCGAGGAACGCCGCGAGCGCCTTGTACTGCGAAACCTTGAGTTGGAGGGGAGAAATGACCGTGAAGAACGCCAGGACCGCAGCCAGGCCACCGGCAACGGCGATCACCCGCGGTGTCCTCGTGCAGCGCGTCTTCGCCTCACGAGGGGCGGCTGCTCCGTCGCCTGAAGACTGCCTGAAGGCAGGACTCCCAACGCCGTCTTGCCTTGTTCGGAGTCCTGCCTTCAGGCAGTCTTCGCCTCGACCAAGCGGAAGGGCGTAGGCGAGGCAGCCGATGGCGGCTACGGCGAAGGCGGCCAGGGGGAGCTTGGCTGGCGGCAGCAGGAACATCACGGCCACGATCCCTGCCGAGCCGATCCCCGAGCCGAGCAGGTTCCAGAAGTACAGGGTGTGGACGCTCTGGCGCACAACTGTAGCCGCGAGCGTCCCGCTTGCGGCTTGCTCCGCCGTTCGACAAGCGGGACGCTTGTCGCCACAGGAATCCGCAACAGGAGCCACATGCGTCAAGGCCAGGCCGATGCAGGTGGCCCCCAGGAAGAAGGGCACGAAGCAGGTGAGCGAGGAAGCGAGGAGGTGGACATACTGCATGCGGTCCCAGGCGAGCTGGAAGATGTCGAACGGCACCTCCTGCGCGAGTGCGAAGGAGACTGGGATGGCGACGGCGAAGGCGGTGGCGAGAACCGTCATGCTCGCCTCGAAGCGCGCCCTGAGCCACCTGCCACACAGCGACAGCAGCGTGCCGCTGGCCCCGAAGCCCAGGAGCGCCGTGCTCACGACCATGTAGGCGAAGTGGTGCCCCTGGGCGACCGAGAGCGCCCGCATCAGGGCCACCTCATAGGCCAGGATGGCGGCGGAGACGGAGGCGATGAGGAGGGCGAGGCGCATGGGATTGCCGATTTCCAATTGCCAATTGCCGATTTCAGAATCGCCGGACCGACGCCGCGGCTGGGCTCGTGCTCTTCGCCCCCAACCCTCAAGTGCGTGTTGCCCAAACCCTGTTCAGGGGAGCGACCTCGTTCGGAGTCCACCCTTTGGGCAACATGCAGCCAACACCTGACACCAAACACCGTGTCTCACCTCACCTCCCGGGTCAGGGGCACGAAGATGACGCCCATGAGGCTCTTGCTCCTGACGTTCCCCTCGGAGTCCTTGGTGAGCAGGATGAGGTCCTGGCCGAAGCCAGGGGGGCCGACGGGGATGCACATGCGCCCGCCCGGCTTGAGTTGCTTGAGGAGGGGCGGGGGGATGGTGCCGGCGGCGCAGGTGACGATGATGGCGTCGAACGGCCCCTTGTCGGCCCAGCCGTGATAGCCGTCGGCGACCTTGACCTCGATGGTCTTGTAGCCGAGCTTGGCGAGGCGGGCCTTCGCCGCGTCGCCCAGGGCCTTGACGATCTCGATGCTGTAGACGTGGGGCGTCAGCTCGGCCAGCACGGCGGCCTGGTAGCCGGAGCCGGTGCCGATCTCGAGCACCTTGTCGCCGGGCTTCAGGGCGAGGGCCTGGGTCATGTAGCCCACGATGTAGGGCTGGGAGATAGTCTGGCCGTGGCCGATGGGCAGGGGGTTGTCGTCGTAGGCGCGGCGCTGAAGCCCCTCGGGCACGAACTCGTGGCGCGGCACGGCCCGCATGGCGTCGAGCGTCGCGCGGTCGGTGACGCCGCGGCGTTCCGCTTCGAGCTGGGAGGTGACCATCTCGCGGCGTTCGTCGGCCCGAGCGTCGAAGCGGGGCCGGTCCCACTTCGGCGGGGGCGTTGCCGCGGCCTCCTCCTTCGGCCGGGCAGGCTCAGCGGCCGCGCCGGGCGGAGGCCCCTGCCTCGGGAGGAGCCACACAGCCAGGACGAGAAGCACCACGCCCACCAACACACTTGCACCAGGGTGTCGCATAGGTTTGCCTCCTGTACACTCAGGGTAGGGTCCGGCGGACGGCTTGTCAAGTCGAAGGGCACCCCCGCCGGTGGGGAAGGGTGCAGTAACGGATTTGCACGCCGAAGCGGGCGTTCCTGTTTGTAGTTCGGCCTTCAGGCGGTCTTCAGGGCTGCCAGGGCCGACAGAGGAGCCGCGTAAACGCCGAACTACGAACGAGG
>VGYV01000378.1 GCA_016872855.1 Planctomycetota bacterium | reverse complement strand
CGAGCGAACATAATTCAACGCCCGTCCCTCATTGCCCGAGAGAGCCGCGCCGATAGTACAACATTCTATAGAATGATTGAATGTCAGGCGGACGGCCCCCCGCCGGCCGGACGCGGCGGCGCGAGGCCACGGCTGACACGCGCCCGGGTTGCGCCTACGAGGGGCTGCCGCGCCACTCTCGCCGCTTCGCGGGGCAAGCAAAGCGGCGACTTCGTCACCGCACTCCACAATCGGCGCCACGGCGGCGTGCGAGAGGTGTGGGGTGCGGCATCGCAGATGCCGCTTTCGACCGCAGCGGAGCGGGGGGAAGGGCCGAGGCGCGCCTCCCGAGGCCCACACTCGGAACGCGGCAGAGTGCAGGACCCTGCTCAGAGAAGCCGAGCGCGAAACCGGGGGCGTGTCAGAGGCCACGGGGCTTGACATCGCGCCCGCAACACCCTATCCTGTGGGCGTGCCGTGGCGGAGGAGAGGTGTTGTCCGGGCCTGCCATGACCGTGCTTCGTCAAGCCGTCGCGTGTTGCGCCGTTGCCGCGGGGCTCGTTGCGGTCGCGGGGGAGCGGCCCAAGGGCTCCACCAAGGCCCAGGAGGCCGCCGCGGAACGGGTGTTCGCCGAGGCGAGCCGCCTGTTCCAGCGCCAGCAGCTCTTCGAGTTGAAGGCGGTGCTCGAGCGCCTGCGCAAGGCCCATCCCGACTCTGCCGCCGTCACCGACACGCAGCGCCAGCCCTCCTTCGCCGACATGCTCAAGGCGGTTGAGGGCCTGGGCAAGTTCCTCGTCGTCCGCCGCGACGGCGCGGCGGGGGCCTGCCGCAAGATTCAAGAGGCGATTGACGCCGCAACGCCAAACAGCACGATCGAGATTCAGGACGACGGGCCATATCACGAGAAGCTCGTGATTCCGCAGGACAAGCCGCGGCTCACGCTGCGAGGGAAGAAGACGCTCTGGCCCGTCATCGTCGCGGTGGGGGAGGGGGGTGCCGCGCTGACGACCGGGGCGGCAGAGACGACGGTGGAGCACCTCGTCCTCGCCCACCAAGGGGCGGGGGGCGCGGCGTTGGCTGTGCAGCGCGGGCCGTGCCAGCTTCGCTCCGTCGTGCTCGGCGCCAAAGGCCCGCCGCCCTCGCTCGCACTCGTCACCGCCGCCGGCGCCACCTGCGAGCTCCAGAGCTGCATCATCGCCGGCAACGCCACGCTCGAGGGCGACGCTACGCTCGAGGACTGCCTCTGGCCCCGCTGCGACGAGGAGGGGCTCGCCGCCAAGGGCGCGTTCAAGGCCGAGAACTCCCTCCTCTGCCACGTCGTGACCACCGGCCCCGCCGAGCTGCGCGGCTCCACGGTCGCCCAGGGCGCCATGTTCAAAGGCAAGCCCAGCCTGGCCCTCGACTGCATTCTCTACAAGGTCGCCGCCGCGAGCGACCAGGCGCGTATCGAGCACTGCAACGTCTACCCCGGCGGCTTCCTCGCCGCCGCAGTCCCAGGCGCCAAGTGCTTCACCGCCGACCCCCGCTTCATGAACCCCCGCGACCTCGATTACCGCCTGAACCCCAACAGCCCCTGCCGCAAGAGGGGCTCGGAGGGCGGCGACCTCGGCTGCCGCTACACAACCGAAATCGTCGAGCTGATGAAGAAGGCCGTCGAACTCCGCAACAGGCGACTCCTCATCTTCTGAACCGCCCCGGGTAGCCGCGAGCGTCCCGCTTGCGGCCATCTCCGGCCCCTCGACAAGCGGGACGCTTGTCGCTACAGAGGTCCGCCGCAGGAACGAAGGAGGAACCTATGGTCATTGACTGCCACGTCCACTACGACGGCGCGCCCGGCGAGCTCGAGAGCCTGCTCAAGACCTGCGACGCCGTCGGCACCGACAAGTGCGTCATCTTCTCCTGCGAGTCCAACGACGCCGTCCTCGCCGCGGCCCAGGCCCACCCCGACCGCCTCATCCCCTTCGCCTACTTCGCCCTCGGCGCCGACCCCGTCCTCCGCGTCAACCAGTTCCACGACCGCGGGTTCCGAGGCATCAAGTTCATCTTCCCCCGCGACAACTACAACGCCCCGCAATATCACGAGGTCTATCGCCGCCTGGAGGAGCGGGGCCTCGTCGGCCTCTTCCACCTCGGCATCGTCGCTCGCCCCCGCGACCTGGCGAAGGCCGACGACAACGACTCGAACCGCTGCCGCCCCATCTACCTCGACCACATCGCCCGCCTGTTCCCGAAGCTCCACATCATCGGCGCCCACTTCGGCAACCCCTGGTACGAAGAGGCCGCCATGGCCGCCCGCTGGAACGCCAACCTCTGGTTCGACCTCTCAGGCTCCAGCCTCAAGGCCAAGAGCCCCGCCTTCTTCCGCGCCCTCCTCTGGTGGGACAAGCCCGGCCACCCCTACACCGGCCACGGCGGCAAGCACCCCTTCGACAAGCTCTGCTACGGCACCGATGTCGCCCACGACTGGATGGCCGACGTGCGTAGCGACTACCAGCTCCTCCTCGACGGCATGGCCGCCCCCCCCGACTATCGTTCCAAGATCATGGGCGGCAATGCCTTAGAGTGCCTCCGCACCAAGGAATGAGCCGTCCGGGGCATTCCTTCATTGTGGGTCAACCGCCTCCCGCTCGCGCCTTGACCCACAATGGGCGCTTTGGCCAATAGCCCACGTCCACAGCCATTCCCCCCATTGTGGGTCAACCTGCCCCCACAGACCTGACCCACAATGGGTTTGCCAGCCGAAAGGCGCTTGACACAGGCTACGTGTCCACGTATACTGTGTATGTGAAGCTGTGTGCAAGCAACCCTTCCCTCCCGAAGGTATTGTAACCTTCGGGAGGGGGCTTGGCACGTTCTCTTGGAGGTCAGTCCATGCCCAACGTCACCATCGCCCTCAACGAACGCCTGCTGGCCGCCAGCCGCGACTACGCCCAGCGCCACGGCACCTCCCTCAACGCCCTCATCCGCGAGTGCCTCAACGAGAAGGTCGGCACCACGAGGGCCCAGTCCCTCCAGGCATTCTTCGACGCCGCGGACAAGGCCCACGGCAACTCCCGCGGCTGGAAGTGGAACCGCGAGGAGATCTACGAGGAAATCTACAAGCGGTGGGAGAAGTAATGAGCAAGGTCTTCGTGGACACCAACCTGATCATCTACAGCATAGACGAGGGAGAACCCGAGAAGCGCGACAAGTGTCGTCGCCTCCTCAGATCCCTCGCCGAAGACGGCGCCGGCGTCATCTCCACCCAGGTTCTCCAGGAGACCTACTCCGTCGCTACGAGGAAGCTGCGCATCGAGCCTTTTGAGGCCAGGGCCATCGTCCAGCGCCTCGAAGCATCTTCTGAGATCATCCTCCTCACCCCACCGATCATCTTCCAGGCCATTGACTGCTCGATCCTCAACACCATCTCCTTCTGGGACGCCCTTCTCGTCGCCGCCGCGGCCAGCGCCCGCTGCGAGAAGCTCTGGACCGAAGACCTCCCCGATGGCCAAACCCTCCTCGGCGTCCGAATCGAGAACCCCCTGAAAGAGCCCCTTCCACAGATTCGCACGGACTGACGGAGATGGCCGCCAAGAAGCGGCAGGCAAAGCGGCGTCGAGCCGCCGCACTCCGACAGGCTGACGCATTGCTCCGGGCGCCATCCGCCGGAGGGCGTCGTGCTGGTCGGGGCGCGTGCGAAGGCCTCGCCGCGAGAACGCAGGGGCCTTCCATCACGTGCGACAGCCCGTCGGAGTGCGGTCGCTTGAGACCGCTTTGGCTTCCCCCGCCGCCACGCCTACGCCCCTTCGGCGGCCCCTGAATCGCCCCCCTTCGGGGGCTCTCCCCTGGGTGGGCCACTCTACCCAGGGCTCCCGTTGGTCGCCCCTTCGGCTTCGCTCAGGGCAGACTCTGGGCTACGGAGCAACTGCGCCCGTGCCTCTTGCTTCGGGGGCCTTGCTGTGATAGTATGCAGGCGGAGGTGAGAGACATGGCAAGGAAAGCCCCAACCCTTACGTTTCCGCAGATGGTGCGCAAGTACCACGGCCAGTGGCTGGCGGTCCGCGTCACCAAGCGAGACGACGCGGGCCAGCCCGTCGCCGGCATCGTCCTCGCCCACAAGCCTAACCGGCTCGAGGTCAGCCGCGCCGCGCGCGGCCAAGGCCCGGTCTGCATGATGTTCGCCGGTCCGCCGGTGCCAGAAGGCTACGGGATGCTCTACTGACATGAAGCTGCCCCTGATGCCTGGCATGCCGATCATGCTCTTCGTGCGGGTCGCCGGACCCGCTGGGGAGCGGGAGCTTCTGACTGTCCTCGACACCGGCGCCACGTACACGTTGATACCGACCGAGGACGCTATCGAGCTTTGCTACGACCTCGCCGCAGCTCCGCGCGAGGAGGTCATGACGGCCAACGGCCCCATCCAAGCCCCCCAGATTGTCCTTCAGGAAGTCTGCGTGGGCGACCTCCGGGCGCGGAACGTAGAGGCCCTGTGCCACGACATGCCAGGCGCGCAGATCTCCGCCCTCCTCGGCCTGAACTTCCTGGAGCACGTTCGTGTCAAGATCGATCTGAAGGCCCGCACCCTGGAGCTGGAGGACCCGTAGCCCGCGCCGCTCGTGCCACCCGCGCCCGCTTCCGCCGCGCCCCTTGACCTCCGCTGCCTGGCTGTGGTAGTATTCGGATGGAGGTGAGAACTATGAGCCCGACGAAGGAATCTCTGTTGCAGGCCGTCGAGAGCTTGTCCGAGGAGGAGGCCCGGAGAACGCTCGCCTACGTGCAGTCTCTCCACGCAACTGAGGAACGCGCTCGCGTGCGCGCCCGGCTGGCCGGCCATCCCGCCATTCACTTGCCCTCGGACGACGCCGACGGGTTCCGCGACTTCGCCCCCATCCAGTGCAAGGGCATTCCCGCCTCGGAGCTTCTGATCCGGGACCGCCGATGACCGTCTACTACCTCGACGCAAGCGCCTGGGTGAAGCGTTACTGCGCAGAGGCCGGTTCGGCGTGGGTTCAGGCCCTCTTCGCTCAAAACGCCGTCCTGTCCTCTGCCTCTCTCGGCTTCGTGGAGGTTGCGGCTACGCTGGCCCGTAAGGAGAAGGCGGGAGAGATGCCGCCATCACGCCTTGACGCGGCCATAGCGGAGCTGCGCCGCGACTGGCAGCGCCTTATCCAGTTGCACCTGACCACTGAGGCCGTCGAGGACGCATTCCGCGCCACGCGGACCCACGCGCTCCGCGGCGCCGACGCGGTCCACCTTGCCTCGGCCCTCCTCGTCGCGGCCAACGTGTCCGAGCCAGAGGACGAGATGATCCTTGTCACGTCGGACCGCGAGTTGCGCCAGGCCGCGTTGGCCTCCGGGCTGCACGTCATGGACCCCGCCCAAGCCTGATCCCTCACCCGACCCCCTGCTTGACGGATGAAGGGGCAACGCCTATCATATGCGCATGGCAAGGAAAGCACGCACTCCCATCAAGCGTCCCGCACGGCCGGCCGTGGGCGACAAGGTCGCTGCCCCCCACGCCGCCGACTACCTCGAGTCCCGCGCCACCCGCGTCCGCCGCGCCCTCGCCAACGTTCCCGACACCACCCCCGAGCCGAACGACCGGATGGGATGAAATCGCCTTCCGCAAGAAATGTAGAATGACGACCTGACACCATGGCACGGGTCTACAAGTACAGGGCTTCATCCCATTCGTCGCGGGGCGCAGTCAAGCAGAGGAAGGCCTTGGATTCCAGGAATTCCATGTACCATAGAGTCACGTCCGGCCGTTCCGCTTCTGCGGTGCTCCATAGGCGGAAGACCCCCTTCATTGGACAGAAGCAACCATTCCTCGCGAGGTCTGCCGCGAGATCGTGATTTTCGTTCCAGAATACCTCGCTCGGGCTCTCATTGACTACAACGACGAAGTCATCCGGCAAGCGTCTCCTGCGGAGTTTGAAGAAGAAGCCCCTGACAATGCGTTGAAGCACTCGGCGGAATCTCTCACTATACCCTGTGTGCGCGGGGAGCACCCCCACTATGATGCCCCCGGGAGAGTACACTTCGCTTGGCCGTATGTTCCGTAGGATACCCCGCCAGAGCCCTTTCTCCTCCGGGTGCTGTCGTGCCCCAGTGAGGAGCCTGTTCCAGACAGACAGGCCCTCGGTTCTCTCTTGCGCTCTACTGCTCGAGGACAGGATGGCCGCGAAGTACTTATCGTCGTCTGACGCGCTTCCGTTGCACCGTGCGCAGCTTGGCACGGTCACCAGTTCCACTCCGTTCGGGATTGGCTGCGGGAATAACGCCCTTGGCGGGAGGTGATCCCTCGTAGTGGCTTCTGCACCGCAGTAGGCGCAGGCTCTCTTGCGTGCCATTGGCTGCCCCGACCTTTACGGCCTCCCCGAACATCAAATGGGCCGCCGCAGGGGCGCCGGCTATGCGGCCTCACACCCTCCACGGCCTGTCGCGCTGCTGGTTCTCGGCGAGGGCTTCGAGGGCGATGTTGGTGTCCTCGACGAGCTGGAAGTCGTACATGCCGACGCAGAGGAAGTCGGCGCCGGCCTTCAGGGCGTAGCGGAAGCCGTCGGCGGGGCGAATTGCGCCGGCGGCGAGGGTTTTGAAGGCGATCCAGGGCTCGGGGCGTTCCTTCATGTAGGCAATCGTCTCGTCGGGCTTGTCGCACCAGAGGTTGTCGCACTCGTCCTTGCCGTCGCGGGCGGACCAGTAGCGGTGGTGGTGGAGGGTTTTCATCCAGAAGTCGGGCCGCAGGCCGGCCTCGACGCAGCCCTGGACGGTTGCGAGCTTGTGGCCGCCGATGCCGGCGGGGAGGCCGTTGGAGCGGATGAGGTCGAGGCCCTTGGCGAGCTGGTCGAATTGCTTGCGGGCGACCATGGCGTCGGCCATGCCGCCGTGGATGTAGCAGGCGGCGGCGCCGAAGTCAATCGAGGTCTTGATGCCGGCCTCGATGCTGCTGCCGCCGCAGTCGGAGATGAACTGGATTTTGCCGAGCTTGCGGTACCAGTATTCCTTGATGATGTCGCAGAGGCAGGGGTTTGTGAGGAAGGCGTTGATGCCGCACTTTTCGGCGAGGGCGAAGGTCTCGAAGATTTTCCACTTGTGATGGTACTGCTTCACCAGGGCGTCCACGTAGATGAGGTCGCGCGCGTGGGACCAACCGCCGATGTGGTTTCCGCCGAGGATGAGGCGGCTGAGCTCGAGCTTGCCGAGCTTGACGTGGGGCACCTTGCCCTTGAGGTCCTTGAGGGTGCGGAAGTTGAAGCTCTTGATCGTGGCGGCAGTCACGGTATCCACCTTTGGCTTCTTGGGGACACATGCGCCGAGGAGGGGCGCGGCGACGAGGCCGGCGAGGGCGGCTCGGCGGCCGACCCCCGGGGGCGTCGCGGCCTCGCCGGCCGGTCTCTTGTTCGCATCCGACATGTCGAGCACTCCGGTAGAGCTGGGGACAAGTCGCTTGGGCGCGTTGCCCGAATGGTGGACTCGTTGGGAGTCCCGCCTTCAGGCGGCATTCTTGTGCCCTGATCCGCCTAAAGGCGGGACTCCGAACGGGCTTGCCCCGTCAATGGGGGCGTGGCTACACGCTCTATCTTTTCATTGTAATTCGCCGGGCTGCGCGCGGTCAAGCCCGATTCGCCCTTGACAGGGGGGCGGGGGGCGAATAGGGTATGGGCGTTCGCCCCGCAAGGAAGTCCCGCCGCGGAGAGTCAAGACTGCCTGAAGGCAGGACTCCAAACGGGCGGGAACTCTGTTCGGAGTCCTGGCTTCAGCCAGTTCCTATTCGAGGGACAGGAGACTGCTGTGGCAGATGATGCGTCGTCGGCCGATGTGCCGTGCCACCACAAGGCGGTGCCGACCCGCCTGTCGGTGATGTTCTTCCTCCAGTGGGCGACGGCGGGCATCTACGGCCCGCTGATGTGGCGGGCGGCGAGCGCGCCGGCGGGGAAGGGGGGCCTGGGGTTCGGCGAGTGGGAGATCGGCCTGCTGAGCGGCATCCCGGCGACGCTGGGCGCGGTGCTGGCGCCCTTCATCGGGGGGCAGCTCTCGGACCGCCGTTTCTCGACCCAGCGGCTCCTGGGCGCGATCCAGATCGTGTTCGGGGCGCTGCTGTGGACGCTCCCCTCGGTGAGGGGCTTCTGGGCCTGGCTCCCGCTGCTGGTGGCGTTGAGCCTGCTGTGGGCGCCGGGCGTGGCGCTGGCCAACGCGCTGGCGTTCGCCCACCTGCGGGACCCGAAGGCGCAGTATCCGGTGGCGCGCATGTGGGGCACGATCGGCTGGATCGCGGCGGGCTGGGGCTTCTCGATGGTGTGGCTCCAGACCGGGCTGAAGCTCCAATGGCTGCCGCCGTTTCTCAAGGGGGCCGAGGTG
>VGYV01000377.1 GCA_016872855.1 Planctomycetota bacterium | reverse complement strand
CAAGACCCACCCCCACTGCGTCTTCACCTCGTGCATCAAGAACATCATCGGCCTCACGCGGCGGATGTACGGCTTCCACAAGGTGGACGAGACGACCGAGGTGGCCAAGCGCTTCGACCCCGCCGACAGCGACGGCTGGCACGTCTTCCCCACCAAGCTCGGCAACGCCTTCAAGCTCGCCGTCGGCCCACGCATCGCGCTGAACATCGTGGACGCGAACGAGGCGAACTTCGGCTGGCGCGGCCCCGGCAAGCAGCGCATCGGCACCTTCCCCACGGGCCTCGTCCTCGTCGGCAAGGACGCCCTCGCCCTCGACGTCTACGGCTGCAAGCTCCTCGGCGAACACCTCAACAAGCAGACGCCCGGCCTCTACCCCGAGCCCCTCGGCGACTGGTCGAAGGGCGACAGCGACTTCATCGCCTTCAACAAGACCAAGACCAACTACCTGAAGGTCTGCGCCGACCTCGGCGTCGGCGAGGCCGACCTGGCGAAGGTGGACATCCAGCAGGTCACCGCCTAACCCGCATTTCTCGCCAGCGGGGCCAGCTCCGCAGGAGCGATAGGGTTTAGCCGGCGGCGTAAGCCGCCGGAAAGGGGATGCCATGGGCGCAGCCCCGAAGGGGCGGAAGGGGCGCTCTGTCGTGCCGCCCCGTCGGGGCTGGGCGTTCTCCTCCCTGCGATCCGGCGGCTTACGCCGCCGGCTAGAGCCTTGCGTCCCTTCGGGACTGCGAAGCTGGTGAGAGATGCGGGCTGAGCGGTGGCGAGCGGCCATAGGACCGATAGGACAGATGGGACGCCCTGCTCAAGGGCCGCGGCTGTCCTGTGCCTTTCCTGCCCCCTCGACCTTCGCCAGCTCGGCCTGGGCCTTGCGGGCGGCCTCGGTGCCGGGGTGTGCGGCGATGAGGGCGCGGAGGCGGGCGGCGACGCGGCCGGGGTCGGCGGGGGCGGAGCGATACGCGCGGAGGGCGTCCTGGAACTCGACCTCGGCCTGCTTCTCGCGGCGGTCCTCGTCCAGCACGCTCGTCACCCGCCAGTGGACGAGCAGGCCCACGGCCACGACGATGGCGATGGTCGTGCCCCACGAGGCGAGGTTGAACCACAGCCGCCTCCGCCGTTCGGCGGCCCGGGCGGCGCGGCGGTCGCGCGGCCTTGCATGAGGCGCCTGGTCTGGCATCGCGTGGCCAACTCCTTCCACGGCGTTCTGCGCGGCCCCCCGGAAACACCTTGCCCACGCGGCGCACTCGTTGGGAGTCCCGCCTTCAGGCGGCCCTCTCCCGCCCCAATCCGCCTAAAGGCGGGGATAAATGGTGTCAGGTCTTTACTTTTTACTTTTCTTCGACTCCCGTTACCCCTCCGCTACGAAACACTGCTGAGGAATGCTCTGCGAAGCAAAAAGTGAAAAGTAAAGACCTGACACCAGAGCTTAGAACTTGAGCTTCAGAGCTTCCAGAGCTTGCCGCTTCCCTCAGGGTTTGCGCAACTCGCTGTCTAGTCCCAGCACCCGGATGTCGCCCGCCGAGAAGTGCTGGTACAGGCCGATGTCGTCCACGCGCATCTCGTGCGCGCGGACGACCAGGAGGACCGGGCGGCGGAGCTCGGCGGCGATGGCGTCGAGAACGGCGGCAGCCTCGCCCTCCTCGAAGAGGCGGCGCATCTGCTCCGTGCGACGGTCCCACACGGCCGGGTCGCAGCGGGCGGCGCGGTGGAAGCCCACGCGGTCGGGCACGTAGAGGTCGCGGCGGGCCAGAATGGGCACCAGCGTCGAGCGCTCGCGGGCCACGACCACCGCGTCGGGCGGCGCGTTGCGGGCGATCCACTCGAAGGCCGCGGCCTCGGCGGCCGAGAGGCGGATGGTGTCGGGCGCCCGCGTGTAGGCCACCAGGCCGAGCAGCGTGGTGGGCACGGCGCTCGCCGCCAAGAGCCACGCCAGGCGGCGCCGGCGCGGCTTCAGCTCCCCTGCAACGCTCCCCACGTAGAAGGCCAAGAGCATGGCGGCGACGAACGGGAACTTCTCCTCCACGCCGTCCACCGCCCGCACCACGAGGAAGGCGGCGGCGAACCCCGCCGCGAGGAACGCGAGCCAGGCCCGCTCCAGCGTCCACCGCGTCGGCCGCCCCGCAATCGCCACACACGCCGCCAGCGGCCCCAACCCCGCGGCTATCCCCAGCAGGTGTGGCCCGTCGGGCAACGCCAGCCACAGCAGCCGCTCGCGCCCCACCGAGGTCCCAGACACGACGAAGAGGTAGGGGATGAAGAGAGCGAGGCCGACGCCCACGAATCCGAGCGCCTGAGCCGCCCGCCTGAACAGCTCGCCACGGCTCCCGGCCGTTCGCTCACTGGGGGCGGCTCGGGCCGCTGTAGCGGCAAGCGTCTCGCTTGCCGAACGTGGGGCATCCTCTCGCTGTCCACAAGCGGGACGCTTGTGGCTACAGCGGCCGGGACTCGTGGCGAGCCCTTCCGCGGCGGCCGGGTCGCCGCGGCGGCGAAGCCATAGCGTGGCGCCAAGGCCCACAACCGCGAGCCCAAACAGGCCGGCCCCTACGTGTGCCGTCGCGCACCCGGCCCCCGACGCCGCGAGGGCGAAGACAACGCCCTGCCGCCAACCGCCCTCGCGCAGGAACCGCAACAGCGCGCCCGCCGCCACCGCCACGAGGGCGAGACACCACGTGAACGACGTGGCGACGAGCGCCTTGGTGGCGAAGAAGCCCAGCCGCACGTCGTAGCCGGCCACGAGCTGCGGGAGGAACGAGCGGACCCCCTCATCCGGCGTCTCCGCCGGCGCAGTCGCGCCCGTGGCCCACCGAGTGGCCAGAATCAGCCAGCCCCAGCCGTTGAGGCCGACGAGTGCCAGCGCCACGGCCAGGGCAGCCCCCTGGTTGCTCCCGCCCGCGCGGCGGACCAGTCGCGCCCCCGCCGCGAGCGCCACGGCGAGCGCCGCCGGCCCCAGCCACACCATTAGGGGCAGCGGCTCGATGCCCGTGAGCGCGCTCAGGCCCGCGATGGCCGCGTTGTAGCCCCAGTGGTACTGGAGCGGCTGCCCCGCCAGATACGGGTCGGGCGGCGGCAGGCCGTGGCGGCGGACCGCGTGGGCGAGCGCCGTGTTGCTCATAGCGTCGGCCCGCAGATGCAGCGACGGGTTGGCCGCGAGCGGCAGCGCCACGGCCACCACGCATCCGCCGACCAGGAGGTAGAGCCGGCGCTGCGTCATCTCACACCTTCCGGGCGTGCTGCCCAAAAGGCAAGCCAGTTAGGAGTCCCGCCTTCAGGCGGTCTTCTCCTCTCCCACTCCGCCTGAAGGCGGGACTCCGAACGGGGTGGACCCCCGGACCGGGGTGTGGGCAAGGCACCCTTTACTTCGGCCCGCAGGCGGAAGGCAGCCAGATGGCGCCCTATGCCCTCCAGGTCCACGCTTCCGAGCGCCTCGAACGCAGGTTCCGCTGCGAAGGCGGCCCATGGCGAATCCCACACGAGCAGCACGGTCGCCCCCGCCTCCCGCATCTCGGCGGCGATAGCGGCGGGCGAGGTCGCGCGGGGGGAGCCGGCGTACTTCCCGCCCAGGTAGTAGGCGGTGTGGAGGCCATCGTGCCAGTCGCTCGAGGCCAGCGGGCCGGCCACTCCCTTCGCCGCGAGCCATTCGGCCGCCAGGCGATGCTCGCATCCCGGCGGCGGACGCCGCAACAGGCCGCCCACCGCCCGCACGGGATGAAAGCCGAACGAGATGACCACGACGGTCCCCAGCAGCGCCGCTGCCAGCCGCCGCTCCGACTCCCTGATGGCCTTCGGCGATTCGGCGCCGCCGCTGGTCCCGCCAAGACTGCCTGAAGGCAGGACTCCGAACCCAGACATCTGCCTGTTTGGAGTCCTGCCTTCAGGCAGTCTTCGCCCGGGGCGAGCCGAATCGCTGAAGGCCATTCTGCGCCGTAGCCACGCGGACACCAGGCCGACGAAGTGGAACGCCACTGCTACGAGGACCAGGAAGACGAACCAGAAGTAGCGGGCGTTCTCCGCCTGAATGAAAGCATAGCCGCCGCAGAAGATGCCGATGGCGAGCAGCGCCGCGGCGTAGGCGAAGGCGCGCTCGCGGTCGCGCCACGCCAACACAAGCGCCACGGGCAGAAGGCCCAGGGCGACGAGGCCCAGGCGGAACTCATCGAGGCGCGCGATGTGGCCGAGGATGCGGACCGCATTGCCGCCGGCGATGCGCAGCTTCTCGCCAAGACCCACCTGTTCTGCGGCGGTCTTGGGAATGGGCGGGTCGCGGAGGGCATCCTGCCACACATTCGGCGCGTCGGCGGGTGGGCGATACAGACCCGTGATCGCCTCCTTCCGCGCCTCGCCGCTCCCCGGCCCCACAAGGGCGTAGGACGTGGCGGCGGCGGTCCCAAACGTCAGCCGCCCGTACTTGGCCGAGAGCACGGCCACCCAGGGCGCGGCGACCACCATGAAACCCAAGGCCCCCAGGCCCCAGGCGAGGGCAGCTCCGCGGAGCATTGCCGATTTCCGATTCCCGATTTCCGATTTCAATCCGCAATCGTCCTCGCATTGCTGCCGTCTGCCGTCTGACGTCTGCCGTCTGCCCTCGCCTTGCCGCCGACTGCCCCTCTCCGCCCAGGCGCGGGCGAGCACGGTGAGGGCGAAGTGGGCGGCGAAGAAGGGCAGGGCGTAGAGCTTGGCCAGGTAGGCGATGCCCCCGAGGATGCCAACCCACAGCGCCCACCTGCGCGAGCGGAGCAGCCGCTCATCCATCACCGCATCGAGGTAGAACAGCAGCGCCGCCGCCAGCAACAGGTCCACCCGATGGTCCACCGAGAACTCCAGCGCCAGGAGCGCTGCGCAGGCCGTGGCAGCCACGCGCGGCATTGCCGATTTCAATCTGGAATCTGGAATCTGGAATCCGTAATTCCCCAGCCGCCCCGCCAGCCGCCACGCGCCGACGACCGCCAGCGCCCCCCACAGCCCGATCATCACGCGAAGCGCGACCCGCGGCGCCATCCCCGCCACGACGAGGGGCGTTGCCATCCACGCCCCCAGCGGCGACCAGTGGCCGAACACTGCGCGTCTGAAATCCCCCTTCGCATAGCTCTCCGCCATCCGCAGATAGCACTCGCCGTCCGAGGTCAACAGCTCGGCGCAGTGCACCTGCACCGCGGCGGCGAGCGCGGCGTAGGCGGCCAAGATCAAGAGAAGGGGAAGACGACCACGGATTACACGGATAATCCATTTCGGATTCCGGATCTCGGATTTCGGATTTTGCGGATGCCTATCCGTGCCCATCCGTGTCATCCGTGGTTGCTCTCCGCTCGGTTTGCCACAGCGACACAGAGAGCGCCGAGAAGAGAACCCACCACAGATTACACGGATGGCACGGATAAGACAAGAGGGGAGTCCGGCCGCGGATGGGGATGCGTCAGGGCAAGGCGCCCTGGAACATGCGTCAGCCTGTTGGAGTGCAGCGGGGGGCAAGGAGGGGCCTCAGCATCTCGTCGCGAAGCTCCTGCTTCGCGACGCACGCCCCCGAAGCTCCCGCTTCGATCCCCCTGCGGTGGGAGCCGCGTGGCCTGCGTTGCGAAGCCCGAGCTTCGTACGTGTGTAGCGAGAGGGAGCCTCCCTCCCTCCCCCCAGGGGGGAGGGCAGGGGTGAGGGTGCTTTCCGCGGCACGCGGGGGGAGCGAAGCACCCTCACCCCACCCCTCTCCCCGGGGGAGAGGGGGAGAGGTCCGCTCCTGGCTAAACAGGTGCGGAGCTTGGCAACCAGGCAGCTCTGCATCGAGCGCGTTGGGGCTGGCACACGGGCCATCGTAAGCCGCTGGCGTGCAAGAGGTTGCGTTTTTCTGCGATTTTCGTGGATTTCCACCCGCTCATGAGAGGCGGGCAGACTCGTTGTACTGGGGGGAGAGAGAGCGCGCGCCGCACACCATCCGGCAGGGCAGGCTGGCCGCCCCCCCTCCCCCCCTGCGTCGAGCCGTGTGTGGCGCGCGAGTGAGCGACTCTGGCCGACTCTGAGCGACACTGAGCCGGAAGGCCGAGAATCGCCAAACGGCGGTTGAGCCAGATTGAGCGACTCTGCGCGACACTGGACAACACTGGGGACGCCGCACAGGCCCGCTGCCGCTGAGGGGGCGTCAGAAGATGCGGAATGGGGCGCAACGGAGGGCGAGGGTGGGCTTGAGGGTGAGGGACTTGTCGCCGCGGCGGACGGTGAGGGGCAGCTCGGCGCCAGGGGGGGTGCGGAGGGCGGCCATCTGGACGTCGCGGGCCGTGGCCACTTTCTTGCCGCCGATGGCCTCGATGAGGTCGCCCTTCCTGATGCCCGCGCGTCCGGCGGGGGAGGAGGCGCTGACCTCGGCGACGAGGACGCCGGTCTCGGCCTTGAGGCCCCAGTCCTTGGCCATCTCGGGCGTGAGGTCGCGGACGCCGACGCCGAGGTAGCCGCGGCGGGGGCGGCCGTGCTTCTTCATATCATCGAGGAAGGGCGCGATGAGGCCCGTGGGGATGGCGAAGCCGATGTTGTTGGCGGGGATCATCCCGAGGTCCACGAGGCCGACGATTTCGCCCTTGGTGTTGAGGACCGGGCCGCCGCTGTTGCCGGGGTTCACCGCGGCGTCCACCTGGATGAAGTCCTCGATGAGGTTCTGGCGGACCTGGCGGTGGATGCCGCTGACGACGCCGCAGGTGACGGTGCCGGTGAGGCGGTAGGGGTTTCCGACGGCGATGCCCCAGTCGCCGAGGGCCACCTGCTCGGAGTCGCCGAGGGGGGCGGTGACGAGGGGGATTCCCTTGGGGTCAATCTTCAGGAGGGCGACGTCCACGTGGCGGTCGGTGCCGACCAGGCGGGCGTCGAGGAGGTGGCGCACGCCCTTGGCGTCGGTGAGCCGCACGGCGATGCGGTCGGCGTTCTTGATCACGTGGTGGTTGGTCAGCAGGTAGCCCTCGGGGTCGAAGAGGACGCCCGAGCCGAGGTGCTTGCGCATGCCGTAGAAGACGGCCGAGGGGAGGTAGAGGGCGAAGGAAAAGGCGTCGCCGACGTTGGAGGTGAGGGGGAAGGGGTTGGCAAGGCGAGTGCCGCGGCGGATGAGGCCCGGGAGGTAGGCCTCGAAGATTTCGACGCGGACGACCGCGTTCTGGCGCTGTCGGACGATGGCCCGCACGTCGGGGAGGGTGACGGGGCCTTCGGGCTCGGCGGCGGAGGCCAGGGAGGCGAGGGCGAGGAGGAAGAGTATTGCCGATTGCCGATTTCATGCAAGATGCTCTCGACGGGTCAGGGGCGGAGGACCGGTGGCGACACGGCTTCTATTATACCAGTTCCGCGGGACGATGGCACAGCGTAGCGGCAAGCGTCCCGCTTGCCGACCTACGGCACGTGTCGCTGCATGCGCGCTCAGCGGACTTTGAGGGTGGCGAGGGCCATGACGGCGAAGATGGCGGAGAGGATCCAGAAGCGGACGGTGACTTTGGTCTCGCTGTAGCCCTGGTGCATGAGGCTGTGGTGGTAGGGGGCGCGGAAGAAGATGCGGCGGCCAAGCAGCTTGAGGCCGATGTAGTCCTGGATGAAGCTCGAGCCGGCCTCGACGACGAAGATGCCGCCGGCGATGAAGAAGACGAGCTCCTGCTTCACGAGAAGGGCGAGCGTGCCCAGGATGCCGCCGAGGGCGAGGGAGCCGGTGTCGCCCATGAACACGCTGGCGGGGTGGCAGTTGAACCAGAGGAAGCCTGCCCCCGCGCCGAGGAAGGCGGCGCAGAAGACCACCAACTCGTCGCAGCCGGGCAAGGGGCGGAAGAGGAGCTTCTGCGGCACCGCGGGGTCGGGGTTGCCCACGATGAAGGCGAACACGGCGAGCACGGCAGCCACCAGCATGGCGGGCACGATGGCCAGGCCGTCGAGGCCATCGGTCAGGTTCACCGAGTTCGAGGCGAGGACCATGAAGACGACGACGAAGAGGAGGTAGGCCCAGCCGAGGTAGAGGCCCTTGCTCCAGAGGGGGACGACGAGGGTGTGGGCGACCTCGTGGCCGTAGGGGGAGGAGTGTGCGGTGAGGAAGAGGACGCCGACGAGGAAGCCGAAGGCGATCTGGGCGGCGTATTTCCAGTGGCGGGCGAGGCCGCGCTCGTTGGACTGGTGGCGGATTTTCAGGATGTCGTCGAAGGCGCCGATGCCGCCGAAGTAGAGCGCGGCGGCCAGCACGATGCGCACCTGCTGATTCGCCAGGTCGCACCAGAGGAGGCACGAGGCGAAGAGGCTCACGAGGAGGAGCAGGCCGCCCATCGTCGGTGTGCCCTCCTTGGTGGCGACGTTGAGGCCGCCGAAGGCTCGCCCCTGGTCGCGC